>JBIIFR010000023.1:0-9898 GCA_044237215.1 Gaiellales bacterium | reverse complement strand
CGCGATGCGCGTCAGTGCGGGTATCGCGCCCTGCGCGACCGCCTGCTCCATCAGCGCCCAGCCGGCGTCTGGGTCGTCCTGCTCGAGTAGTGCGGCGAGCCCGTGCAGGCCCGTCGGGTGGGGAAGTTCGCTGCAGGCGACGAAGCGGGCGTTCGCCGTCGCGAGATCTCCGGTGTGCAGTGCAGCCACCCCGAGCAGGGCGGCCGCGTCGCCATCGCCGCTGTCCGCGTGAGCGCGTAGTTCGGGATCTGCGGCGAATTCGAATGGGGTGATCAGTTGAGAGCTCCTCAGTGGCGCGATGGTCGAAGCCGAGTCGCCGACAACGTCATACTGCTTACGTCAAAAGCCTAACGAAATCCCACACCGCTGACAATGCGGATCCGTCGGTACGATGCCTACGACGCGAGGAGACGACCATGGCCGACCCTGAGATCCGGGAGCAGCTCGAGACCCTCTACTGGTGGGGCGTCCCGACGTTCTTCCGCGCCCCGCACGACGAGGATCCCGCCAACTGCGACATCGGCGTGCTCGGCATCCCACACTCGTCCGGCAATGGCTCGACCGAGCGCGACCAGCACCTGGGACCGCGTGCCGTCCGCGGCGTCAGCTCGCACAACCGCCGGCCGCACCGCACCTACGGCATCAACGCCTTCGAGGCGGTACGTGTCAGTGATCTCGGCGACGTGGCGCTGCCCGAGGCGATGGACAACGAGGCCTGCATCGACCGCATCGCCGCGTGCGCCCGCGCCGCGGCGGACGCCGGTACGCGGCTGGTCTCGATCGGTGGCGACCATGCGATCACGGGCGGCGTGCTGCTCGGACTCGCCGGACCCGGCTCGCAGGTCACGGGCGGCGAGCCCGTCGCGCTGATCCACTTCGACGCCCATGTGGATTCGTACGCGCAGCTGCCGCACTGGCTCGGCGCCAAGCGCTCCGCCGCGCACTGGGCCGCATA
This sequence comes from Gaiellales bacterium, assembly GCA_044237215.1. Lineage (GTDB taxonomy): Bacteria > Actinomycetota > Thermoleophilia > Gaiellales > F1-60-MAGs149 > F1-60-MAGs149. The sequence continues at coordinate 8,943 of JBIIFR010000023.1, read as the reverse complement.
CCTCGTCGACAGCGGTTGCATCGACCCGACACGCAGCACGCAGATCGGCATGCGGGGCGCGCCGCGGACGACCACCTGGCTCGATACGAGCCGAACGCTCGGCTACGACGTCAAGACGATGGAGGAGTGCCGCACCATCGGCCTCCAGACGATGATCGACGCCGCAGTCGCCCGTGCCGGCGACGGGCCCGTGTACATCACCTTCGACCTCGACAGCCTGGATCCGTCGATCGCACCGGCGGTCTCCAATATCGAGATCGGTGAGGGCGGCTTCACGATCGACGAGGCGAACCTGATGCTGCGCGCGCTGCGCGGTCTCGACATCGTCGGTGCCGACGTGGTCTGCCTGATGCCGACCAAGGATCTGCCGAACCAGCAGACCGCGATGGTAGCCGGGCACATCGCCGCCGAGCAGGTCTCCCTGATCGCCGATCGCCTCGTTGGCGTTGGGGGCTAACCTACGGCAATGACGACCAGCCTTCCCAGCGTCCTGCGCAGCCTCATCATCCTCGGAGCGGTGGCCGTCGCCCTCGCCGTGCCGACCATTGCCGCCGCCGACACCGCCAAGCAGGCCACCGCCTCAATGAAGATCGCGGGCAAGCAGGTCTCCGCCGCGGCGTGGGGCCGCCATCTCGTCGTCGAGTTCCTGACCATCCTGCAGCGGGACAACCCGGTGCCGGCCCTGACGACGTTCCTCGATCCGGCTTTCCAGATCCAGCGGGCCAACGGCACGCGCGAGGACAAGGCGTCGTATCTCGCCGATCCCGCGAAGTTCGGCGACTTCGAGGTCTCGGGCTATCGCGTCACGCGCGGCGGCACCATCATCGTCGCCTCGTTCAGCGTCACCGCCAAGGAGACGATCAGTGGCGTCGTCTACCGGAAAACGCCAGCGCCGCGCATCGCGACGTTCCGCTTCGACAAGGGCCGCTGGACGCTGATCTCGTACGGCAACTTCAACGCGCCGAGCTGATCTGCACCCGGACAGCCGAAGCGGAGCGCCTATTCCGGCGCTGGGCCTCGGCGGATCGGTGGCCCGTGGTTGGGTTCGGAAGGGTCGTGCTGCCCGCGGCTAGCGGGTGACAGCGAGCGCTGCGCTGCCGTGGTCGGCGTAGGCGAAGGCGGCGACGCACAGCTCCCCGGTGGCGGGGTTCGTGGCGAGCGGGATGTTGTGTACGTCGCAGACCTTCATCAGCGCCTGGATGTCCGGGTCGTGCGGATGCGCGGTCAAGGGATCGCGCAGGAAGACGACGAGGTCGAGCTGCTCCTCAGCCACCAGCGCACCGATCTGCAGGTCGCCGCCAAGCGGACCGGACATCAGGCAGTGCACGTCGAGATCGAAGTGCTCGTTGAGCAGGCCGCCGGTCGTGGCGGTGGCCACGAGGCGGCTGCGGCGGAGGGTCTCGAGATGACGCTCGACGAGCTCGAGCATCGCGGTCTTGGCGCCGTCGTGGGCGACGAGTGCGATGCGGTGGGGGTGTCTGGGGTTCATGCCCCCAACGTACCCGCGGTGAGGTTCGATTCCTCGCCGCGTCTCCGGATCGAAACCGGATCGGCACCGCTCTGCGCCGGCGCCTCAGCGCACGCGGATCCGCTCCCACGGCGCCCAGGTATCGCCGTCGGAGAGTCGGACCAGCACGGCGCGGACGGTGCTCGGCTGGTTGCGCAGCACGACGCGGCGGCGGAACGGCAGCGTGCGCGATCCGTGCCGGGCGCGGACGCCGATGGTCTCGGCCTCGCCGCCGCGCAGCAGTAGCTCGATCGTCGCGCCGCGGCGGACGGCGGTGACGACGACAGGCTCCAGCTCGATCGCGTCGGGATCAGCGTCATCGACGGGTCCGGCGGGTGCCGCCGGGGGCAGCGGTGCCGGCGGGAGCACGGGCGGGGGTGAGGCGAGCGTGAACGGCTCGCGGCGGTGCGGGATGAGGATCTCGAGGCAGTCGGCCGTGTTGCCGTCGAGCTGCGGCGCGGCGAAGGTCCAGCGCGTGGTCAGGCTCCCAGCATCCGTCAAGACCGTGTCCACGAGCAGACCGCCGACGCCTTCACGCTCGAGGGTCGCCGTGCGGGTGACGCGCAGGGCATCGGGCTCGACGATCGTGCGCTGCACCGTCCGCGGGACCCAGCTGCCGGGCTTGATCCAGCGGTACATGCGCGACCAGGAGTCGTAGCCCGCGAAGGCCCAGCCGGTGCCGGGCCAGGTGTTCGACCACGTCCGGCGCTCCTGCGGCGGTAGCCACTCCCAGACCGTCTCGCTGATGGTGCGCTCAGTGAGCACCTCGCTCGTCGTGATCGCGATATCGAGCGCGCCGAGCGCGCAGGTGCCGTCGGCCTGCACGTTGCCGAACGCGATGTCCACACCGCCGCGCGATGGCGCCTCGAAGGTCGTCAGGGTCAGCGACAGCTGCTTCGCACGGTTGTCGAACGCGACGTCGATGCGGTCGATGTCGTCGGGGTTGAAGCCGCCGGTGAAGCTCGGAGCGGTCGTGCGTTCGAACGTGCCGCCGAGCGTCCAGTCACCGGGGTAGGCCGACGCGGGGGCGGCGGCCAGACCGCCCAGCAGGCAGAGGGCGCCGACGACGAGAAGCCGAAAGCGGAGCGGGAGGCGACGGGCGGTGGGTTCCATGCCTCGTTGTCGGGACAGCACCGCACGCGCTTACGCGACACCGCGTACGGGTGGCCGCGCGGCCGCGTCCGACGAACCAGGTCCGTCGGACGCGGCGCTGCGGCTCAGCGGATCGCGATGCGATCCCAGGCCGACCAGTCGGTGCCGTCGGAGAAGCGCACCTGGATGTAGCGGGCGGCGACCGGGGCGTTCCGCACCGCGACCGTGCTCGCGAAGTTCAGCGTCTTGGACGCCTTGCGGATGCGCACCTGCATCTCGTCGGCCGAGCCGCTCATGCGCAGCACCACACGGGTGCCACGGCGCGTCGCCGTCGTGGTGATGTCGTCCAGCTCCACCTCCTGCGTCGTCAGCGCGGACGTGATCGGGTCCGGGGTCGGCGCCGGGGTCGGGGTGGGGTCCGGGGTCGGCTCCGGCGCGGGCGTCGCGGGCGGGGCGATCACGTACGGGTTGCGATGACCGGGCACCTCGATTTCGAGGCAGTCGGCCTGAATGCCGTTCAGCAGCGGCCAGCCGAACGACCAGTTCATCTCGGTCGCGGTGTTGGCCACGCGGCTGACGGACGTCAGCGTGCCGTCGACGCCGTCGAGCGAGAGCGCGGCGACGCGCTCGTGGTTGGCGGTGTCGAGGCCGGAGACGATCCGCGACCACTGGTAGCGGTAGTACTCGTGGCCGACGCGGACGCGTGCGACGTACGTCCAGCCCTCGCCGTTCGGGGGCGTGTAGCGGCTCATCGAGTAGCCGTATTCGATCTGGGTCGGCCCCACGATGTCGCGGGCGGCGATGGCGATGTCCATCGTGCTCGTCGCGCAGGTGCCGTCAGTCTGGCCGCGACCGAAGGCGACATAGATGGCGCCGCGCTCGGGCGCCTCGAAGAACTCCAGTTGCAGGGCGACGGTCTTGGCGCGGTTGTCGAACGTCGCCGAGACGGAGTCGACGTCGTTCGGATTGAAGCCGCCGTAGAAGCTCGGATTTGTACTACGGGCGAACTCACCGCTGATCGTCCAGTCACCTGCAAAGGCCTGGGCGCCGGCGGCCCCGGCCAGCGAGGCCAGTGCGACGGCACCGATTACCGCACCGCGTAGGTGCTTGCGAACTCCGGACATGAGATCCTCCTGAGGGGGTGCGATGGACAACGCCCATCCTGTGGTGATGACGCGGCGGGTCCGCGGATCTGACGCAGCGGATCTGCGGTGGCCTGCCCCTCGGTCGTCACGCTAGGCTTCCGGCCATGAATCGCTTCCGCCTTGGACTTCGTCTGGCCGGCGCCTCCTGGCGCGTCGTGCGCAAAGAAAAGAGCCTGATCGCATTCCCGCTGCTCGCGGCTGCGTTCGGCATCGGGTACGCCGCGCTCGTGATGCTGCCGCTCGGAGTGCTCGGGTTCATCGTGTTCAACGACAACTCGATCCTCGGGTGGGTCCTGCTCGCGCTTGGCCTGTTCGGGATGAACATCGGCGCGTCGTTCTTCGGCGTCGCCGCGGCGGCGAATGCCTCGCACGTCCTCGACGGTAAGGATCCCACGCTCTCCACCGGTATCGGCGTGGCGTGGTCGCGCAAGGGCGTGATCGTCAAGTGGGGTCTCGTCTCCGCCACGGTCGGCCTCGTGCTGCAACTGGTCGCGGATCGCGCGGGCGGACTCGGCGGCCAGCTGATTCAACTGATTGGCGGCGCGGCATGGAGCATCGCCAGTTTCTTTGTCCTGCCGATCCTCGCGCTCGAGGGCCTCGGGCCCTTCGACGCCCTCAAGAAGTCGCTCGCCGTGATCCGCGCGCACTGGGGAGAGTCGATCGTCGGTGGTGCCGCGGTGGGTCTCGTGACCGGGCTGATCGCCTTGGCCGGCATCGGCGTCGCCGTGCTCGGCGTGCTGACGGGTCTCAATGCGACGTGGGCGGGCGGCGTGCCGCTGATCGTCATCGGCCTGGTCCTGTTCTTCATCGGCGTCACGGTGGGCGCGGTGCTGCGGGCCGTCTTCACGGTCGTCGTCTACCGCTACGCGACCGAGAACCTCGTGGCCGAGGGCTTTCCCGCGGAGGACCTCGAGCAGGTCTTCCACGCCAAGAAGTCCCGCCGCTAGCGGCTGCGCTCTCAGGCTCCTCTCAGACCCTCAGGTTCCTCTCAGCACCGCCGTGCATCGTCCGGTCTGCGGGAACGAACCCGCACCCACCGACACGAGAGAGAGCCCGTTATGAACCGCAAGCTGATCGCCCTCACCGCCGCCGTCGCCGCCCTCGCACTGCCGGGCGCGTCCCTCGCACAGTCCGCCATGTCGAGCTCCACCGGCACCGCGGCGGCCGCCGCCAAGGCCGGCCATCACCACCCGCCGTTCGCCGCCATCGCCACCGAGCTCGGCGTCGACATCGCCACGGTCAAGGCCGCCTTCAAGGCGAACCGCCCGGCCGAGGGTCAGCGTCCGACGACGGCGCAGCGCGAGGCCGTCGCCACGGCGCTCGGCACGACCGTCGCGAAGCTCACCGCGATCATGAAGGAGTACGCCCCGCAGGGCGGCCAGCGTGGCCCCAAGCCGCCGATCGCGCAGCTCGCCAACGAGCTCGGGCTCAGCCCGACCGTCGTCAAGGCCGCCTTCGAGGCCAATCGCCCGGCACCCGGCACGAAGCCGACCGACGCCAACAAGAATGCCATCGCCGCTGCACTCGGGATCACGCGGGCCCAGTTCGACGCGCTGATGGACGAGTATCGCTCCGCCGCCCCCAAGGCTCCGGCCGCGGGGATGAACAGCTAGACACGCAACCGGGCCGGGCGCCCCGACAAGCGCGCCCACGCACGACCTCCTGCAGAACAAGAACGGCCCCCGGAGAACCGGGGGCCGTTCGCACGATGCGCTGGAGAGGACTTGAACCTCCACGCCCTTGCGGGCACAAGGCCCTCAACCTTGCGCGTCTACCAATTCCGCCACCAGCGCGTGCGCTGAGGATCGTAGACGAAGCCGGTCGCCGTCCGCGCTGGCATCGCCTGCGGGCGGCGCTCGACCACCGCGACTTGCGAACGCGTGTTCGGTCTGCCATAGTGCGCACGAACACCCGTTCGATCGGAGGTGGATCGTGGCACGAACCAAACGTCAGCAAGAGATCCTCGATGTGGTCCAGGCGCACATGGAGCAGAAGGGGTATCCGCCGACCGTGCGCGAGATCGGCGAGGCCGTCGGCCTCAACTCCCCGTCGACGGTCCACGCGCACCTGAAGGCGCTCGAGGAGAGCGGCGCACTAACCCGCGACGCGACCAAGCCGCGCGCCATCGACCTCGCCGACCGGCGGACGGCCCGCGATGCCCGTCGCGTCGAGATCGATGACCTGCCGGGGGTGCGCATGCTGCCTCTGGTTGGCAGCATCGCCGCCGGTGCGCCGATCCTCGCCGAGGAGAACATCACCGAGCACATCGCCGTACCGGAGCAGATCACCGGCAGCGGCGACAACTTCCTACTCAAGGTGCGCGGCGATTCGATGATCAACGCCGGCATCCTCGATGGCGACACCGTGGTCATCCGCCGCCAGGACGACTGCGCCGACGGCGAGATCGCGGCCTGTCTGATCGACGGGGACGAGGCCACGGTCAAGCGCCTGCGGCGCATCGAGGGTCGGGTGCGCCTCGACCCCGAGAACGACCAGCTCGTGCCATTCTTCCCCGACCACGTCGTCGTGATGGGCATCGTGGTGGGCGTCTTCCGGAGGATCTGAGCCATGCTTGCAACTGACATGCACGCCACTATCCCGATGACCGGCACCCTCGAGGAGCTGCTGGCGGCCTGGGCGCCGCACGATCATGCCTCGCACGACGGCGTCTGCGTGGTCTGCGAAGGCGAGACGTTCCGCGTCGAGCTGCGTGGCGGCCTGACCGCGCAGGCCTGTCGTGCCTGCGGGTCCGTCCTCGAGGACGAACCCGCGCTGCTCGTCGCCTAACCAACGCGGGCGACATGTGCTGGAATGAGCCCATGTCGCCCCGTCGAATTCTGCTGGTGTGCGCCGCTGCCGCGATGCTCGCGATGGCGGCGGCCCCGGCCAACGCCGCACAGGTGGTCAACGGGACGATCGCGCCGTCGAAGCTGAAGGGCAAGCCGACGGCCGTGATGTTCCTCCACCCCTTTTGAACCCAGTGTCAGGCGGAGGCGCCTGCAGTCGCGCGGTTCGCGTCGACGCATCCCGGGGTCAGAGTGATTGCCGTCTCGCGTGGAGCGCGGGCCGACACCGCCGCGTTCGTGGCGCGCTACTTCGGACGCGCGCCCGTCGACGTGTACGTGGATGGCAGCGGCTCGGTGAGCAAGGCCTTCAGCGTGCCCTACCATCCCGACTATCGCTTCGTCAGCGCGAGCGGCAAGCTGACCAAGCGGGTGCCGTCCGGCTTCCCGTTCCGCTGAACGACGGAAATTCCCCTTGGGCGAACGGCAGGGCGGCGGTATTCTCACGAGGTAGTGCTGTCGACCGATCACCTCCTGCTGACCCGTGCGCAGCGCGATCTGTACTGGGAGCTCAACGGTGACTCGGTGGACGACCTTGAGCGGTTCGCCGAGCGGCTCGTCGCTCGCGTCGTGATCCTCGTCCGGCAGCGCTGCGTCCACGGACGGGAGTCGTCGGCCACGCTCGAGTACGCGGAGCGAGCGCATGCATTGGTGATCGAGGATCCTCGCTCCGACGCGGCGCGCGCGGCGATCTGGAGCGCGGTCGAGTGGCTGACGCGCTGGCCGTGGGGACCGGGGGCCTACGGCGCGATCGATCGGCTCGTGGTCGCGGGCGCGATCGTCGATGAACTCGCGCGGCACCCCGAGTGAACTGGGAGCTCGTCATCGCCGCGGTCGTCGGGTACCTGTTCGGCTGCCTTCCCTTCGCGAACCTGATCGCCCGCCGCCACGGCGTCGACGACCTGCGCGCTGTCGGTGACCGCAACCCCGGCTACTGGAACGCCCGCGGGCGGATCGGTATCCGCTCGTCCATTCCGATCCTCCTGCTCGACGCTGCCAAGGCCGCTGCTGCCGTGGGGGTCGGCATGCTGCTGGCCGGTGTCGAAGGCGGTGTCGTCGCCTGGGCCGCGGTGGTCGTGGGCCATATGTTCCCCGCCACGATGCGCTTCCGCGGCGGACGCGGCGTGCTCTGCCTGGCGGGTGGCGCGCTGGTGCTGGTCCCGCTGGCCTGTATCCCGGCCGCCATCACGCTGCTGCTCGTGCGTTGGCGCTTCGACTTCGCCCGCGGTATACAGGCCTGCCTGATCGTGGCGCCGTTCGCGATCTGGATCATCTACGGGGTCGGCCTCGAGCTCTACGCCACCGTCGGGCTATTGACGTTCGTCGGCCTGCGCTCGGGGCTCGCGGACCATGCGCTCAAGCGCGCGGGCATCGACAAGAACAATCCCGACGCGGTTCAGCCCGACGTCGAGTAGGTTCGGCCGCGCCAGCTTCGGTTCGGGCGCAACGCCGACCAGCCGAGGCGGATCACCGCAAGCGGATCGGCCAGGGGTGCGAGCCAGTAGGCGGGGCCGGGCTGGTCGTACGTCGGCCGCAGTGCGACGTGGAACGCTACGCGGACGCCGAGTAGGACCAGCGACGGGATGGCGAGGAGCAGTGACCCGGTCCACGCCGCTGCGATCAGCATCGGCAGGGGCAGGGCCATCGTCAGAGTGAGGGTGGTGAGATCGACGATCTGCTCTCGCCCCGAGGCCACGCCGGGCAGCGCGAGCGACCGGCCCCACTCGCGCCACGCCTCGCCCGCCGAGGCGTGCATGTCAACGACGAGCAGCGGCGCAGCATCGACGAGGCCCAGCTGCCAGCCCTCGCGGACGAGGTGCCGCGCCAGCGCCACGTCCTCGGTCATGTTGGCCGCCACCGGCGCCCAGCCGCCCGCAGCGCGGAAGCGCTCGGTCGGGACCAGCAGGCATTGGCCGTTGGCGACCGTGCGTTCGGAGGTGATGGGCGCATTCGTCGGTGGGCCGAACCGGTAGACGAGCGTGGCCAGGAGCGCGGGGTGGAGGATCGCCTCGCCGAGCGTGTCGACGGCGAACCGTGGCCCTGCCGTCAGCGCCTCGTAGCCGCGCTCCTGCGCGGCGGCAAGCAGGGCCTCGGGCAGCGTCGGGTCGGGCCGGGCGTCGGCGTCGAGGCAGAGCGTCCACGGCGCAGTGGCGATGGCGAGGCCCTGCTGCAGCGCGTGCTGCTTGCCGACCCACCCGTCGGGTCGTTCAGCACCACGGAGGAGCCGGATGCGCGGGTCCTGCGCAGACCAGCGTTCGACGATCGTCGCGGTCGCATCGACGGAGCCGTCATCCACCACGATGATCTCGTAGACGGTGCTATCGCTGCGGGTGAGGGCGCTGAGCAGCGGCTCGAT
>JBIIFR010000022.1:0-9973 GCA_044237215.1 Gaiellales bacterium | reverse complement strand
GCGGACCTCGCCGGCCGCGTCGTGGGCGCCCCCGTGATCGCGCCGCACGACCTGCCCCGCCACGCCAATTCGGCGATGGACGGCTTCGCGGTCGCGGCCGGCACGCCCTCGCCGTGGCCCCTGTCCGCGCACATCCTCGCCGGCGACGACCCGGCGCCGCTCGTGCCCGGGACCGCCGCCGCAATCGCCACCGGCGGTGTCGTGCCGGAGGGGGCCGACGCAGTCATCCCGCTCGAACGCGTCCAGGAGGCCGACGACGTGATCACCGCCCTCGCCCCCGTCGCCCCCGGCGCGCACATCCGCCCCGTCGGCGCCGACGCGCACGCCGGCGACATCGTGATCGCCGCCGGCCAGCGCCTCACACCGCTCGCCGCCTCCGCCATCTCCGGCCTCGGCCTGACCACGGTTCAGTGCTACCGCCGCCCGCGCGTCGTCGTCCTGACGACGGGCGATGAGCTCGTGCCGCCCGGCCAGCCGTTGCGCCGCGGCCAGATCCACGAATCCAACTCCATCCTCGTCGCCGCCACGCTGGCCGCCGCAGGCTGCGAGATCGTCAGCACGGGCGGCGTGCCCGACACGGCCGAGGCGACGCGCCGGGCGTTCGCCGACGCGATCGCCGCTGCCGACCTCGTCGTCTCGACCGGTGGCGTCTCCGTCGGCCCGCGCGATCACGTCAAGCCCGCGCTGCGCGACCTCGGCGTCGATGAGCTCTTCTGGCGCATCGCGACGCAGCCGGGCCAGCCCGTCTGGTGCGGCGTCGCGGCCGACGGGACGCTCGTGGCGGGCCTGCCGGGGAATCCGCTGTCGTGCCTCGTCGGCCTGCACCTGCTGCTGATCCCCGCGGTCCGGGCGTTGACCGGCGCGGCACCCGAGCCGCAGACGATCCGCGCCGAGCTGGCCGAGCCGATCGGCCAGCTGCCTGAGCGCCTGCGCGCCATCCCCATGCGCCTCGCCGACGGCCGCCTCGAGCAGCTCGGCGCAAGCCTCTCGCATCAGCTGTCGCGCGCCGCGCAGGCCACCGCGCTCGCATTGATCCCGACCGGCGATGGCGAGCTGCCCGCCGGCACGATCGTCGACGCCGTCCCGCTCGGCTGATCGGCCTGCCGGCGCGAGCCTGCGATTAGGTCTGCGGCATCGCGCTACGGTGCTAGCGCTCACCCCACGGGAACCCGGAGAAGGCAGAACATGACCGAGTATCGGATCGAGACGGACAGCATGGGCGAGGTCGAGGTCGCCACGGATCGCTACTGGGGCGCACAGACCGAGCGCTCGATCGACAACTTCCAGATCGGCATCGGCACCTACCACTGGGATCGCCCGATCATCCGTGCGCTCGGCGTGCTGAAGAAGTCCGCGGCCCGCGCCAACAAGGATCTCGGCCAGCTGCCGCCCGACGTCGCCGACATGGTCATCGCGGCCGCCGACGAGGTCATCTCCGGCCAGCTCGACGACCACTTCCCGCTGGTCGTCTGGCAGACGGGCTCGGGCACGCAGTCGAACATGAACGTCAACGAGGTCATCTCGAACCGCGCGATCGAGCAGGCCGGCGGCGCGATGGGCTCGAAGACGCCCGTCCATCCGAACGATCACGTCAACCGCGGCCAGTCGTCGAACGACACGTTCCCGACCGCGATGCACATCGCCGCCGTCGAGGTCCTCGACCAGGTCCTCCTGCCGAACGTGAAGATCCTCCGCGACACGCTCGACGCGAAGGCGCAGGAGTTCGCCGACGTCGTCAAGATCGGCCGTACGCACCTGCAGGACGCCACGCCGATCACGCTCGGCCAGGAGATCTCCGCCTGGGTCGCCCAGATCGACGACGCCGTTGCGCAGGTCCGCCACGCGATCGACGGCCTGCTCGAGCTCGCGATTGGCGGTACGGCCGTCGGCACGGGCCTCAACGCGCATCCCGAGTTCGGCGATCTCGCCGCGAAGTACATGGCCGAGGAGACGGGCTACGCCTTCTACTCCGCCGAGAACAAGTTCAAGGCGCTCGCCTCGCACGACGCCATGGTCAACGCCTCGTCGGCCGAGCGCACGCTCGCCGGTGCGCTGATGAAGATGGCGAACGACGTCCGCCGCCTCGCCTCCGGCCCGCGCGCCGGCATCGGCGAGATCGAGATCCCCGAGAACGAGCCGGGCTCGTCGATCATGCCGGGCAAGGTCAATCCGACCCAGTGCGAAGCCCTGACGATGGTCTGCGTCCAGGTCTTCGGCAACGACGCCGCCGTCGCCTTCGCGGGCACGCAGGGCGACTACCAGCTGAACGTCTACAAGCCGGTGATGGTCTGGAACCTGATCGAGTCGGCCGAGCTGCTCGGCGCCGCCTGCAAGTCCTTCAACGACCGCTGTGCCGTCGGCATCGAGCCGAACACCGAGACGCTCGAGCGCAATCTCAACGCGTCGCTGATGCTCGTGACCGCACTCAACAAGCACATTGGCTACGACAACGCCGCCAAGATCGCCAAGAAGGCGCACCAGGAGGGCACGACGCTGATCGAGGCCGCTATGGCGCTCGAGCTCCTCACGCCTGAGCAGTACGCCGAGTGGGTCGTCCCCGTGGACATGACCCACCCGGTCGCCTGAGAACGCTGATCCAGCCCGTGCGCCTGATCCACGTCAGGCGCGCGGGTGGGTCGTGTCCACGGGAGGATGCGACAACGGGGTCAGACCCTTTCGTCGCATGACCCGCAGTCCGCGCTGCTCTTCGGTCGGCGATGCAGGCGGGAATGCGACGAAAGGGTCTGACCCCGTTGTCGCATCCGGGCTGAACCCCACCCGCACCTACGCCGTGTCGTCGGCGAAGACCCCCACCACGCCGGCACCGACCAGCACCGCGCCGCCGACCACCAGCGCCGCGGGCAGCGCGCCCGTGCCGGCGGCACCGATCAGGGCAGGGAGGTCCGCGCCGCGCAGCAGGAAGATCAGGAAGGCCGTGGCGAGCACGGGGCCAAGGCCCCACAGCAGCCGCGCCAGCCGCTCGCCGGGACGGGGCAGCAGCGTCCAGAGCCAGAGCGCGGGCACGGCGATCAGGACCGAGGCCGGGCTGCCCGCGATCAGGAGCACCGTGGCCACCAGGCCGATCGCGGGCGCGGCGACCAGCGGGACCGAGACGCGAAGACGGCGGACCAGCAGGAACCCGGCCAGCGCGCTGACGCCAGCCGCTACCAGCAGCACGACGAGCAGCCCCAGCCCGTCGGCCCGCGGCCAGTCGGCGCCCGGTGGCGTCTCGATACCCCCGGCGAGGGACACGGCCCGGGCCGCCAGTACGGCCGCGATGCCGGGCACTCCGCCGACGACGGCGACAAGCAGCGCGCTGCTCCACGCCGCGCGCGACGGCCGCTGCCGCAGCAGCAGGCTGGCGACGGCAACGAGCGGGCCGACCAGCAGCGCGAGCGCGAGCAGCGCGATCGCGCGGCCGGGGATGACGCGGCCGGAGACCGCGATGTAGGCGCCGCTCGGGGGCGCTGGTCGGGGCTCGGCGTCGAGACGCACGATTAGCGTACCGACGGCGGATCCAACCGCGCCGAGGCGGGCATCGTTGATCGCCTCGGTGCCAGCACCGCCCGTGCCATCGCCGAGTTGGATCGCCGCGACGCCGGCATCGAGGAACGGCACCTGCGCGCCCGCAGGCGTGGCCGGGGCGATCAGATCGAGCACCTGCAGCACGGGGCTCTGCGGGCCCGACGCGCCGGCGGCAGTCTGGGTGCCAAGCGACTCCTCAAGGCCCTTCAGCAGCACCTCCGGCGTGCGCACACCCCCCGTGCCCGCGAACAGGACCGGAAGCCGCTCCACCGGATCGGCGATCGCGTCGAGCACCACCACCGCCACCGGCCGCAGTCCGGCGGCACGGAGGGACCGGAGCAGCGCCTCGTTGCCGGCCTGTCCCACGGTGGCCCCGTCGGTCGAAGCCAGCACCAGCGCGCGAGCACGCTCTACGCCAGCCAGGTCACGCGCCAGCTCGACCAGCGCAGCGGTCCCGCTGGCGTTGTCATTCAGGCCCGGCCCCGGCGCGACATCGTCGCGGTTGGCCACGAGCACGATCGCCTCGGACGACGAGCCTGGCTCGACGATCCACAGATTCTCCATCCTGACGTCGCTCCCGTCGGGGCCCGGCGCGCGGAACGCCGCGCGGTAGACGGTCTCGCCGCTGGCCTCCGCCAACGACCCCGCGACCTGGTCCGCCGCCTGCCCCGCGGTGACCGTGCCGGGCGAACGATCGGGCGTCCGCTCGGCCAGCCGCCGCGCATAGGCAGCGGCCCGCGGCCCGTCGAAGCTGGGCGCAACGGCGATCGTCGCCGAGGGTCCAAGCGGCGTACGCACGCTGATCAGGAGGATCACCAGGGCGAGCAATGGTGGTGCGATAAAGGCAATGCGCAGCACACGCCCGGCGTTCCCGCGGGGTCGGAACACCGCTTGGATGCTGCCACGCTGATCGTCCACAGGCCCGCTGACGGTAGCATTGGCCCGTGCAGACACCGCCTGTGGTCCTGATCATCGACGACGAAGAGTCGCTCCAGGAGCTCCTGCTCCACGCCCTCGAGCGCGACGGCTACCGCGTGCTCGTGGCCGGCACGTGCGCGGCCGGGCTGAGCGCGTTCCGCACCGAGGCACCCGACGCGGTGCTGCTGGACGTGATGCTCCCCGACGGCTCGGGCCACGACGTGTGCCGAGCGATCCGCGCCGACTCGACCGTGCCGATCATCATGCTGACCGCCCTCGACGATGAGGTCGACAAGGTCATCGGCCTCGAGCTCGGCGCCGACGACTACATCACCAAGCCCTTCGGGATGCGCGAGCTGCGCTCCCGCGTGAAGGCGATCCTGCGGCGGGCCGCGATGTCCGCCACCCCGGCCGATGCGAACGACGATCCCCTCGAGGAGCGCATCGAGCGCGCCGGCGTCGCCGTCGATCGTGTGCGCCACGTGACCGAGGTCGATGGCGCCGTCGTCGACCTCACGTACGTCGAGTTCGAAATCCTGAGCACGCTGATCGCGAGCCCGGGCCGCGTGTTCAGCCGCAACCAGCTGCTCGACGCAGTGTGGGGCTCCTCCGACTTCCGTGAGCCGCGCACCGTTGATGTGCACGTCCGCCATCTGCGCGAGAAGATCGAGCAGGATCCCGCCATGCCAGCCCGCATCCAGACCGTGCGCGGCGTCGGCTATCGCTTCGAGGGGTAGCACGTGGACTGGCTCGTCGACCGCGTCTTCCCGTTCCGACGACTAACCGTCTGGCTCGGACTGCTGCTGCTGATCGTGATCGTCCTCGCCCTGGCGCTGACGGCGCTGCTCGTCCTGCCGTCGCTCGAGGAGAGTCTCGTGAGCAACCGCGTCGACACGGTCGCGCGGTCGGCCGAGCAGAGTGCGCCGACGTTCCAGTCGAACTTCGAGAACGCGCTCACGGGCGCGCCCGGCTCGCCCGACACGGATGCCGTCACTGCCGCCTACGGCCAGCTGACGAACACCGACGCCGCCGTCTATCAGGAGGTCAGTGCCACGACGCTGGTGCCAGTGACTGCGATGGCCCCGCGCCAGGCCAGCGACGTCGCCCTCGCCGCCGCCGCCGGCGATTCCCTCAGCCGCGGCGTGACCGGTGGCGACAGTGCCCGCCGGGCCGAGGCCGCCTTCCCGATGGTGGTCGCCGGCACGCGCTACATCGTCGTGCTCTCGTCCAGCCTCGACGACGTCGACGCCAGCGTCCGCCTGACGATCCGCCGCAGCCTGCTCGGCGCCCTGATCGCGGTTCCGCTCGCCGTCATCGCCGGGGCGCTCGCCGCCGCGCTGCTGACCCGACGCCTGCGCCGCCTCGAGCGCTCAGCACGCCAGATCTCGGCGGGCCGACTCGACGAGCCGGTCCGCGATCGCGGCCGCGACGAGATCGGCGACCTCGCGGTCGCCCTCGAGCGGATGCGCGACGAGATCGCCGCCACCGATGCCTCCCGCCGGGCGTTCGTCGCCAACGCCTCCCACGAGCTGCGCACCCCCGTCTTCGCCCTCTCCGGCTTCCTCGAGCTGCTGATCGACGAGGACGACGAGGCCATGCGCGCGCAGTTCCTCGCCACGATGCAGGATCAGGTCGAACGGCTCACGAAGCTGGCCACGGACCTGCTCGACCTCTCCCGTCTCGACGCCGGCAAGGTCCCGCTCGAGCACGAGCCGATCGAGCTCGCGGCGGTCGCCGAGCGGATTACCCGCGACCTCACGCCGCTCGCGGCCAAGCGCGGCGCCACGCTCGTGGTCGAGGCTGCCCCCGCGATGGCGCTCGGCGACGAGGCTCGCATCGGCCAGATCACGCGCGTCCTGATCGACAATGCGATGCGCCACAACCCGAGGGGCGTGGCGATCGAGGTCTCGACCGCGCTGATCGATGACACAGCGGCGATCATCGTCGCCGATTCCGGTCCCCGGATCCCGGAGGCCGAGGTGGCCGCGATCTTCACGCGCTTCTCCCGCGGCGCCGGTGCCGGTGAGGGTTCGGGGCTCGGCCTCGCGATCGCCGCGGAGCTCGCCGCGCGGATGGGTGGCGAGCTCCGCCTCGACCAGAGCGGCGACCACAAGGCGTTCCGCCTTGAGCTGCGCGCAGACGAGGCGCCGTGAGCCGAGACGCACGGCTTCACCGCCCGATCACGCTAGGTTTGTGACATGGCGCGCGCGCAACACCGGCTGACCGTCGTCTCCAACCGCGGCCCGATCCAGTACGCGAAGGTCGACGGCGAGCGCGTCGCGCTACGCGGCGGCGGCGGGCTCGTCTCCGCCCTGCGCGGCCTGATCGGCAACCACGAGGTCACCTGGATCGTCTGCGCCATCTCGGCCGAGGATCACGTCGTCGCAGCCGAGCAGAACGGCCGCGCGCTGGACGAGACCGATGCCGTCGGCAACGCCTTCAAGCTCCACTTCGCCGACCCCGCGCCCGACGACTTCGCCGCGATGTACAGCACGATCGCGAACCCGCTCCTGTGGTTCATCCAGCACGGCCTCTACGCCTCGGGCGAGGATCCGGTCATCAGCACCGACATCCGTGAGGCCTGGGCCGGCTACCGCCGCTACAACGCGGCCGTCGCGACCGAGGCAGCCATGGAGCGGGACTGCGACGCGCTGATGATCCACGACTACCAGCTCGCACTCGTGCCGGCGATGCTCCGCGAGGCCGGCGTCGACGCCCCAATCCTGCACTTCACACACATCCCGTGGCCCGAGCCCGGAGCCTGGAAGCAGCTGCCCGTGGACCTGCGGACCGAGCTCCTCCACGGCCTCCTCGGCTCCGACATCGTCGGCTTCCACACGCAGCAGGACGTCGTCAACTTCATCGCCACCTGCGAGGTGCACCTCCCGGAGGTCACGGTCGATCACGAACGGGCCTGCGTGCGAGTGACGATCGACCACGTGCAGCGTGACGTGTACATCCGCTCGTACCCGATCTCGATCGACCCAGCCGAGCTACGGGCGCACATGCGCGATCCCATGATGATCGCGGCGCACACCGAGCTCATCCGGACGCGCCCCGAGAAGCTGATCCTCCGCGTCGACCGCACGGATCCGTCGAAGAACATCGTGCGCGGCTTCCACGCCTACGGCCGCCTGCTGGAGCGGCGCCCCGACCTGCACGGCCGGGTGCAGCTGCTGTCGCTGCTCGACCCCTCGCGGCTCGCCGTGCCGGTGTACGCGAACTACCTCAAGCGCATCAACGCGGTCGCCGCGGAGATCAACGACACGCACGGAACGGACGGCTGGCTCCCCATCGACCTGCGCATTGGCGATAACTTCCCGGTGGTCGTCGCCGCGTATCGCGAGTACGACGCCCTGCTCGTCAACTCAATCGCCGACGGAATGAACCTGATCTCCAAGGAAGCCCCCCTGCTCAACGAGCGCGACGGTGTCGTCGTGCTGAGCGAGCGCGCGGGCTCGTTCGAGGAGCTGAAGCCGTGGGTGCTCCGCGTGGATCCGCTCGACGTCGAGCAGACCGCGGCCCAGCTGGAGCGCGCGCTCGAGCTGCCGCAGCCGGAGCGCGGCGAGCGCGCCGCTGCCATCCGCGCGTTCGTCGAGGACCACGACGTCGCCCGCTGGATCGACCTCCAACTGGTCGACCTCGAGTTCCTCGGGGAGGCCCGCGCGTGAGCGAGCCGCTACTGATCGTCGCCGCGCTCAACGGAACGCGCAGCACCGAGGACTGTCCGAAGCTCCCGCTGACGCCGCAGGACCTGGCCGCCGAAGCGCGCCGGGCGGTCGAGGCCGGTGCCGGCATGGTGCACGTCCACGCCCGCAAGCCCGATGGCGCGGCCAGCTTCGACTTCGTGATCGACGATATCGTCGCGGCGATCCGCGGCGCCGTCGACGTGCCGATCTCGATCTCGACGCAGCGGGCGCGCCAGACATCCCTCGGCACCGTCACCGCCCTCTTCGGCGTGCTGCGCGACCTGCCTGACGTCGGCGCCGTGCACGTGCGCGCGCCGGAGCCCGACCTACCCGCCCACCGCGAGGAGGCGCGCCAGATCCTGGAGGCGCTCGAGCAGGCGGACGTGCGCCCGGCGCCCGTGGCCGGCAGCCTCGACGCGATCGGCGATCTGCAGGCGCTCTACCACGACCAGCTGCTCGGCCGCGCGCCGTTTCTGCTGCTGACCCTCGCCGGTCCGACCTCCGAGTCGTCCGACCTCGCCGCCGGCACGCCCCAGAACACGCTGCACCTGATTGACGCCGTCCACTCGTCGCTGGCCGGCCTCCCGATCGTGGCCAGCGGACGCGATGCGGCGAGCCCGATCGTGCAGGCCGTCGCCGCCGCGGCGGGCGAGCACATCCGCACCGGCTTCGAGGACGCGATCACGCTGCCCGACGGCGCGCCAGCCACGTCGAACGCCCAGCTGGTCGAGCACGCCGTGCGGCTGGGCGCCGCGCTCGGTCGGGCGCCGATGACGCCCGACGAGGCCCGCCGCCTCCTGCGCTGACCGCCACTTCTGCGCGATAGGGTTGGCGCATGTCGCGTCGCGTCAAGCTCATCCTCGCCGTGCTGATCGCGGCCGCCGTCGGCTTTCTCGCGATCGGCCTCTACGGCATCACGCAGCAGTCAGACTCGGCGGCTACCCCGACCGAGCAGAGCCTGATCCCGACGTTTGAGGCGAAGGACGCGCCGCCGGTTGTGGGCACCACCCTCGACGGCGAGCCGTTCGACCTCGCGGACTACCGCGGCACGCCGGTCGTCCTCAACTTCTGGGCGTCGTGGTGCGGTCCGTGCCGCCGCGAGCTCCCCGCGCTCGCCGCCTTCGCGAAGGCGCACCCGGAGATCCAGGTGCTCGGCGTCGACTATCAAGATGATGTGGCGGCGGCGCGCACGTTCGCCGCGGAGAACGGCGCCACGTGGCCGAGCGTGATCGACGACGGTCCGATCGGCGCCGCCTACGAGGTGCCCGGGCTGCCCGCCACGTACCTGATCAATGCGCAGGGACGCATCGTCGAGCGCCTGCTCGGCGAGGTCACCGAGGCGAGCCTCGAGGAGCAGCTCGAGGTGCTGACCCGGTGATCGCCGCGATCTCGCTGTCGGGCGTCGGTCTCGCGACGGCCTTCGCCGCCGGCTTCATCTCGTTCCTGTCGCCGTGCGTGTGGCCGCTCGTGCCCGCCTACCTGTCCTACGTGTCCGGCGTGCCCTACGACGAGCTCGGCTCGAACCGGCGCCGCGTGGTGCTGACAACGCTCGCGTTCGTCGGCGGCTTCTCGATCGTCTTCGCGCTGTACGGCGTGAGCGTCGGCTACCTCGGCTCGCTGGTGGCCGATTACCGCCGGCCGATCGAGATCGTCGGCGGCGTCCTCGTGATCCTGATGGGGCTCGCCTTGCTTGGCTTCGCCCAGCGTCTCGTGGGCCGCGAGGCCCGCGTCGGACTGCCGGCCCGCCCGACGACGTACGTCGGCGCCGGCGTGGCGGGCGTGGTCTTCGCCGTCGGCTGGACACCGTGCATCGGCCCGATCCTCACGTCGATCCTGCTCTA
>JBIIFR010000313.1:0-2650 GCA_044237215.1 Gaiellales bacterium | reverse complement strand
CCGACCGCAGAAGCTCGGCCTCGGCCGCCGCGCCCTCGGTGTCGAGCTTCGTATTCGGCAGCAGCACGTAGCGCACCGCACGCGAGCGCAGCCACGCCTGGTACTCATCGGGCGTGATCACCTTCTGGTACAGCAGGGGATTATCCGCGAGATCGACCTGGCGATACCAGCCGCGCACGAGGGCGTAGCCGGCCTGCGGGATCCAGAACGCCTCCCAGCGCCCCGCCGTCTGCACCACCTCGACGCGATAGTCCGGCGACTGGTTCGCGTCGAGGAACCCGACGGCGGGCTGCCAGAACGCCGACTGCGTGGGGCGCGAGTCGGTGCGCGTCACCGCGTCGTAGAGATCCGGCAGCGCGCCGTAGCCGAACGAGGCGATCAACGCGAGCGCCACCAGCAGCTTCGGCCGCCAGCGCTGAACCCCAGCCGCGACGACGAGGATCGGGAAGACGAGGTAGCGCAGCCGCGCGAGGTTGTCGCCGACGGGCGTCGGGATCGCGTAGAGCAGGAGCGCGCCGACGGCCCAGAGGATCAGGAGCCACATGATCAGGTGGGTCTCCGTGCGGCGGCGTGCCAACGCCACGCCGAGCACCGAGATGACGAGCACGGCGACCAGATGGCCGAGGAGGAACGGGTAGACGCCCTCCGAGGGGAAGAGGAAGCCGATCGCCGCCTGCACCACCACCAGCACGCCGAGCCACGCGCCGACGACGAACGTGCGAGGATCAAAGCGCCGGTGCTCCAGCCAAACGGCGCCGAGGATCAGCGCGAGGAACACGAAGGCGAGTGGGCTCAGGCCCAGCGTGACCGCACCCAGCAAGCCGCCGATGACATGACGATGATGCTGCAGCGCGAGCAGGCAGGCGAGCATCGCCGCCGCGCCAATCGCGTACGCGTAGCCACCGGTGAAGAGCGGCCCGAGCGCCAGCAGGCCGAAGGCGCGGGCGCCCCACGCGGCCTGCTCGCCCCAGCGCTGGACGACGAGGGTCGCGAACAGCGCCGCGGAGACGACGACGGAGATCAGCGCCAGCGTCGCCGGCCCGATCAGCTGCTGGGGAAGGTACACCAGCAGCGAGTAGGAGATCAGCGGATAGTCGCCGCTGTACCAGAAGTTGTCCCACAGGACCGCGTCGCGCTCGACGAGCAGCGCGCGGTAGAGATGCGCCGAGGCGTCATCCGGCTGCGGCAGGAGATACGTGACCGCGAGCGCCCCCAGGAGGCAGATCAGCGCCGCGAAGATCGCTTCGCGCACCACGACCGGAACGCGGAAATACCACGCCCGCGAGGTCTCGAGATACACGCTCATCTATGCAGAGGGTACGCGCCCGGGAGCGGAACCCCTTGTGCTTCACCGCAACGTCACGACGCGCTGAGGGAGCCGCCTTCGTCCTCGACCGCCTTGCGGCAGCCCGGGCGGGCCAGCACAGCGTTGTAGTGCGCCGCAATCGATGGGTCGGCCCACCAGCTTGCGTCGCCCTCCAGTTCCGTGCCCCACGAGGACAGCATCGCCAGGTAGATATCGGCGACCGTGAACGTGCTACCGAGCAGAAACGGGCCACTGCCAAGCTGCTTGGCGATCTCGTCGCGCAGCGCCGTCAGTTCCACAACGGCGGCAGCCACGACCGCGTCGGCACCGTTCGCATCAGCCGTATGCCGCGCCGGATAGAAGAAGCGCAGGTACGCGGCCTGCACGGTGTTGGTCAGGAACATCAGCCAACGCATGGCCTCGGCGCGCTCGGGCGTGCCGACCTTCGGGATCAGGTCGTGGTCGGGGAAGGCATCCGCGAGATGCAGGCAGATCGCCGCCGACTCGGTCAGCACCAGCTCGTTGTGCTTGAGCACGGGCACCTTGCCGAACGGGCTCATCTCGAGGTAGCCGGCGGGCGCTGTCGGCACGCCATCATCGGTGCGCTCGACGAGCACAAAGTCGTAGAGCGTGCCGAGCTCCTCGAGGACCATGTGCGGGGCGGTGGTGGCGGTGCCGGGGATGCCGAAGAGAGTGATCATGCCGCGCAGCGTAGCGCCGTCGCGGCCCGCGTCCATAGCGATGCCCGCTGGGCGCCGCTCTAGGATCCGCCTATGGGCCGCCCGCCGGACGTCGATGGTGGCCGCGCCGCGTCGCGCGGTCTGTTGCTCCCCGCGCTGCTTCTTGTCGGCGCGGCCCTCGTCGTGCTCGGCCTGCGCGCCGCCGGCTGGTCGGCGGCCCCCGGGATCGCTGCTTTCGCGACCGTCTTCCTCTCGATCGTCATCCAGGCCACTCCGTTTCTCGTGCTCGGCGTCCTGCTCTCGGCCGCCATCGTCGCCTTTGTACCCGCCGATCTCGCCGAGCGGGCGCTGCCCCGCAATCGCGCGCTCGCCGTGCCCGTGGCCGGTGCCGCCGGCATCCTGCTGCCGGGCTGCGAGTGCGCCTCCGTGCCCGTCGCCAACGGGCTGATGCGCAAGGGCGTCACCCCAGCCGCCGCCCTCACCTTCCTGCTCGCGGCCCCGGCCGTCAACCCGATCGTGCTGGCCTCAACCTGGGTTGCGTTCCCCGATGACCACCGTATGGCGCTCGCGCGCCTGGTCGCCTCGCTCGGTGCCGCCATGGTGGTGGGCTGGCTGTGGGTCGCCTTCGGGCGCACCTCGTGGATCCGCCTGCCGGCGCGCACGA
>JBIIFR010000312.1:0-2651 GCA_044237215.1 Gaiellales bacterium | reverse complement strand
CCACGCCGGGCCCCGTCGTCTGCTGCACCGCCGCTGGCAGGCGGGTGACGAGGGCCTGGGTGGCGTCGGCCGTCGGCGCCGAGGTCGGGATCAGCGTGATCAGCGTGACCTCCTCGCGCTGGTTGATCATCGGTGGCGTCACGGCTGCCACCCCGGGCTCCTTCGCGAGTGCGGCGGCGACCTGCTTCGCCCCTGCCTCGTCGGCGTAGGGCGAGAGCACCAGTTCGATCGGGCCGTTGAAGCCCGGACCGAACTTGTCCGCGAGCGTGTCGTAGGCGACGCGCGTCGGCGACCCCGGTGGATCCGAGCCGGCATCGACCTGGCCGAGTTGCAGGGACAGCAGCGGGACCGTCAGCACCGCCAGGATCGCGATCGCGAGGACGAGGAAGGGAATTGGGTGGTGGCCGACGAGGCGCGCCCAGCGGCCCCAGACGCCGCTCGCGATCTGGTCCGGACCGGCGCTCGTCGGGAGCGCTGCGGCGTCGCGGTCGCGCCGGCGCAGCACGCGAGGGCCAATGACCGCGAGCATCGCCGGCAGCAGGGTCAACGCCGCGAGGATCGCCGTCAGCACGGCGATCGCGGCGGTCACGCCCAGCATGGTCACGGTCGGGATCCCCGCCACGACGAGCCCGAGCAGGGCGATCGCGACGGTTAGGCCTGCGACGAGCACGGCGCGGCCGGCGTTGCCGAGGGCAAGGGGAATGGCCTCCGCGACGGTGCGGCCGGCCCGCAGCTCCTCGCGGTGGCGGTTGACGATGAAGACCGCGTAGTCGATGCCGACGCCAAGCCCGATCATCGTCGCGAGGATCGGGCCGATTGACGAGATCGAGAGCCACGATGAGGCGAGGTGGATGCTCATCAGCCCGAGCGAGAGCCCGACCAGCGCGCTGACCAGCGGGGCGACCACCGCGAGCGCCGTGCCGAAGGCGACGAGCAGGATGATGATCGCCGCGAGGATGCCGAGGCCCTCCGAGATATCCCGGCTGGTGCTCTCCTCCTGCGCCGCCGGCGTGCCCGTGTAGGCCACCGTCAGCCCGGGCGCCGCCGCCACCGGCGCCATCACGTCCTCGAGGTGGCGCCACGTGGCGCGCGTCACCTCGTCGGGGCCGAGGTTGTACGTCAGCCCGATGATCGCCGTCGAGCGATCGGCCGAGATCTCACCGCCGGCCGCGTAGGGATCCTGCACGGCGGCCATGTGCGGGAGCGTCCGGAGATCCGCCACCGCGGCCTTGATCAGCTTCTGGTCGGCGGCGGCGTCGACCGCCCCGGCGGCACCCGTCACAACGACCTGGCCGTTGAGTCCCTTGCCGGTCGGGAACGCCCGACTGGCGAGATCGGCGCCGGTCTGGGCGCCGGTGCCCGGGACGGTCAGATCGGCGTTCGCCCGTCCGCCGGCGAGCGTGGCGGCGCTGGCAACGCCCGCGAGGAGCACGATCCACAGGACGATGGTCACCCACCGGTAGCGTGCGCAGAACCCTCCGAGACGTCCGACCATGGCCGGAAGTGTATCCGCGCTGGTTTCCCTCACGACCTGCCGGCGGCCTGCGCCTATGCTTGCCGCATCACGCCCGGGAGGAGCACCGTGAGCCTGTTCGAGATTCGCAAGATCGCCACGTACACCGAGGAGATCCACCACGACTTCGGCCCGCCGCCGGCGCAGCCCGCCCGCAAGGGCGCGGCGATGGCGGTGGTGACGAACCCCTACGTGGGCCGGTATGTCGCCGATCTCAGCCCCGCGATGGACGAGCTGAAGGCGCTCGGCGAGCGCCTCGGCGCGATCCTGATCGACCATCTCGGTGGTGACAAGAGCGCGATCGAGGGCTACGGCAAGGGCGCCATCGTCGGCGCCGACGGCGAGATCGAGCACGGCGCGATGTGGCACATCCCGGGTGGCGGCGGCATGCGCGCCGCCATCGGCGGCGGTACCTCGATCGTGCCGTCGACGAAGAAGGTCGGCCACGTCGGCGCCCGCATCGACATCCCGCTGACCCACATCGAGTGGTCGTACGTGGGCAGCCACTACGACGCGATCGAGGTCGGCGTGCCCGACGCTCCCCGCGGCAACGAGCTGCTGCTGATCCTCGCGATGGCCACGACGGGTCGCGTGCACGAGCGTCTGGCGACGGGCTTCGCACTCGAGGACCGCGGCAAGCCGGGCGTGCCGGCATGAGGATCGCCTTCATCGGCCTCGGCCGCATGGGCTGGCACCTTGCCGGCCACCTCGCTGCCGCCGGCCACGAGCTGTCGGTGTTCGACATCGATCCCGACGCCGGTGCGCGCTGGACTGCGGAGTTCACGGGCACCGCAGCCAGCTCGATTGAAGAGGCCGTGCGCGACTGCGCGGTCGTGTGCTCGTCGGTGCCAGCCGACCCCCAGCTGCGGGCCATCTGGGACGAGGCGCAAGGCGCGCTCGCCGAGGGCGCAGTCTGGATCGACCACTCCACCACCTCCGCCGAGATCGCCCGCGAGCTCGCGGCCGAAGCCGCCGCGACGGGACGCGCGTTCGTCGATGCCCCGGTCTCGGGTGGCACCGTCGGCGCCGAGAACGGCAAGCTGGCGGTGATGGCCGGCGGCGATGCCGTGGCCTGGGAGACGGCCTCCCAGGTGGTCGCGGCCTACGCGGCGCGCGCGAACCTGATCGGCGGCCCCGG
>JBIIFR010000311.1:0-2661 GCA_044237215.1 Gaiellales bacterium | reverse complement strand
GCTGCCCGGCCCGACGCTGCGCCTGGATCTCGCCACGATCGCGGAGAAGGCCAAGGGCGCACGCCTCGTCTGGCTGTGCACGCCGAATAACCCGACCGGCGAGGACATCCCCGCCGACACGATCCGTGAGATCGCGGCCAACTGCCCCGGCCTCGTCTGCGTCGATCAGGCCTACCTCGAGTTCGGCGGTGCGGCCGACCACCTGTCGCTGCTTGAGGAGTACCCGAACCTCGTCTTCATTCGCACCTTCTCCAAGGGCTGGGGCATGGGCGCGCTCCGCGCCGGGTACGCCATCGCCAGCCCGCTCGTGGCCGGGGCCATGGATGCGCTACGCCCGCCGGGCTCGCTCTCCACCGGCTCCGCGCTCGGCGCCGAGCTGGCCTGCGCCCACGCAGACGAGATGCGGATCGATGCGGCCGCCTACCGCGCTGAGCGCGAACGCCTCGCCGCGGGCTTCCGCGAGCTCGGGCTGGAGATCATCGGCGAGGCCGCCAACTTCGTCTGCGCCCGTACCCCGTGGTCGGGCGACGAGCTGTTCGCGCAGCTCGCGAGCCGCGGCCTGATCGTGCGCACCTTCGGACACGAGCCGTTGCTCGCCGACGCCTTCCGCGCCTGTGTCGCCGTCCCCGGGGACGATGACAAGCTGCTGGCCGCGCTCGCCGAGTTGCTCGGCAAGCCCGCACCCGCGCCTGCCGATCCGCTGGTCGGCGCCCGCACGTTCGGCCGTGGCGCACTGATCGAGCGTCGTACCAAGGAGACCGACATCCGCCTCCGCGCCACGCTCGATGGCAGCGGCACGGCCAGCATCACGACCGGCGTCGGCTTCCTCGACCACATGCTCACCGCCCTCGGCCACCACTCGCTGATGGATCTCGAGCTGACGTGCAGCGGCGACACGCACATCGATCCGCACCACACCGTCGAGGACTGCGGCATCGTGCTCGGGCAGGCGATTGACGCCGCCCTTGGCAGCCGTGCCGGCATCGCCCGCTTCGGCGACGCCTCCGCCCCGCTCGACGAGGCACTGGGACGCGCCGTGGTCGACTTCTCGGGCCGCGGCTCGAGCACCGTGCGGATCGCCTTCCGGGACACCATGATCGGCGAGCTCCCCACCACGCTGATCCCACACCTGATCGACTGCATCGCAGTCAACGCCCGGGCCACGATCCACGTGGAGGCGAGTGGCGAGGACGATCACCACGTCGCCGAGGCGGCATTCAAGGCGCTGGCCCGCGCGCTACGTGAGGCGTGGTCGATCGATCCGCGGCGCGGGGCGCAGGTCGCCTCGACCAAGGGCTCGCTCTGACGTGACGCCGGTCACCGTCGTCGACTACGGAGGCGGCAACGTCCGCTCGCTGTGCGCGGCGCTCGAGCGCTGCGGCGCCGAGGTGCAGGTGAGCGCCGACCCCACGGTGGTTGCCAGCTCCACGCGCCTGATGCTGGCCGGTCAGGGGGCCGCCGGAGCGGCCATGCGGGCGCTCGCGGAGACCGGCCTCGACGCGGCGCTGCGCGACGCTGCCGCGCGCCACGTGCCGCTGCTCGGCGTCTGCGTCGGACTGCAGGTGCTCTACGAGTACTCCGAGGAGGACGACTGCGCCGGCCTCGGACTGCTGCACGGCTTCGTGCACCGGATCCGGGGGGCCGAACGACTGCCCCATCTCGGCTGGAACGACGTCGAGCCGGTGACCGAGCACGCGCTCACCGCCGACCTGCCCGCCGTCGCCTACTTCGCGCACTCCTACGCGGTCACCGCGGACATCCCGTCTGCGCTCGCGATCACGCGTATCGACGAGGCCTCGATCGCGTCGGTCGTGGCCCGCGGGTCGGTGGCCGGCGCGCAGTTTCACCCCGAGCGCTCCTCGGAGGCCGGCCGCCAGTTGCTCCGCCGGTTCCTCGCCTGGGACGGCCGCTGATGCTGCGCCGACGCATCATTCCCTGTCTCGATGTCTCGGGCGGCCGCGTCGTCAAGGGCGTCGAGTTCGTCAACCTGCGCGACTGCGGCGAGCCGATCGAGGCGGCCCTGCGCTATGCCGAGCAGGGCGCCGATGAGCTCTGCTGGCTCAACATCACCGCCGGCGACGAGGCGTGGCACGAGTTGCTCGAGCAGGTCGCAGGTGCCGGTACCCGCATCGATGTGCCCCTGACCGTCGGCGGGGGCGTCTCCGACGAGCCCCACGTGCGCGATCTGCTCAGCGCGGGGGCCGACAAGGTATCCATCAACAGTGCCGCCCTCGACCGGCCCGACCTGATCACCGAGTGCGCCGAGCGCCATGGCTCGCAGTGCATCGTCGTGGCCATCGATGCCCGCCGCACCGACGACGTCTGGGAGGCCGTCGCCTCGGGCGGTCGTCGCAGCACGGGCCGCGATGCCGTCGCGTGGGCGCGTGAGGCCGTTGAGCGCGGCGCGGGCGAGCTGCTCGTCACCAGCATGGACTCCGACGGCACGCAACAGGGCTACGCCCTCGAGCTGTACGCGCGCCTGCTCGAGGAGGTATCAGTGCCGATCATTGCCTCCGGCGGCGCGAGCAACCCCACCGACATCGCCGACGTGCTCGAGCTCGGCGTCTCCGCCGCCCTGGCTGCGAGCATCTTCCACGATGGCATCCACACGGTCGAGGAGGTGAAACGCGCATGTCGGGAACGGAACCTACCGATCCGCTG
>JBIIFR010000021.1:0-10026 GCA_044237215.1 Gaiellales bacterium | reverse complement strand
TCGTCGATCGGGAACGACAACACGTCGGTTGGCTCGTCCTTGCCGCGATGCTCGCGGTTGAGCTCCTGCATCTCGAAGGCATCGACCAGGACGACGCCGACCTCGACCTCCCCCACACCCTCTGCCGTCAGGACGGCGTTGACGACCGTGGCCACGTCGGCCTCGGTCACGCCGCACTCGGCGCGATCGTCGAATTCCAGGTTCATTGAATCGTGTCCTCGTCGGAGATGCGGTACGCCTCGACGATGCGCTGCACCAGCTTGTGACGCACGACGTCGTCGCGGTCGAAGTGAATGATGCCGATGTCGGGCACGCCCTGCAGGATGCGCGCGGCCTCGACCAGACCGGACAGCGAGTCGCGCGGCAGATCGACCTGCGTCGGATCGCCGGTGACGACGACCTTAGAGCCCATACCAAGGCGCGTCAGGAACATCCGCATCTGCTCCTTGGTGGTGTTCTGCGCCTCGTCGAGAATGATGAACGCGTCGTTGAGCGTACGGCCACGCATGAAGGCAAGTGGCGCCACCTCGACGACACCGCGCTCCAACATCGCCGTCACGCGCTCGCCGTCCATCATGTCGTAGAGCGCATCGAAGAGCGGGCGCAGGTACGGATCGACCTTGGCCATCAGGTCACCCGGCAGGAAGCCCAGGCGTTCACCGGCCTCGACCGCGGGGCGCGTGAGGATGATGCGCGACACCTGGCGGCTATCGAGCGCGGCCACGGCGAGCGCCATCGCGAGGTAGGTCTTGCCGGTACCGGCGGGGCCAACGCCGAACGTCATCGTGTGCGTGCGGATCGTGTCGACGTACAGCTTCTGGTTGACGGTCCGCGGCTTGATCGTCGTGGTGCGGTGCCGCCAGACCACGTCACCCAGCACATCCTTGGCGTGGCCGTTGGCTGCGAGCACGCCGGTGACGGCCTCGACGGTCTGGAGGTCGAGTGGTGTTCCGCCTTCGACCAGCTCGCTCAGCTCGGCGAGCAGCGTCTGCGCCCGCGCGATCTGGGCTTCGTCACCCTCGAGCATCACCTCGTCGCCGCGCAGGTACACCTTGCACGCCGCCGCCTGTGCGACCGCCTTCAGCACCTCGTCGCCGCGCGAGGAGAGCTCGCGGGCCAGGGCGTCGGAGACGGTGAAGCTCGTCCGGGTCAAGCAGAAACCCGTCGCATCAGGCTCCGAGCGCCTCGCGCACGGCCATCGAGACGGCCTTGCCGTCGGCGCGGCCGGCGGTCTTCGGCTGCAGGATCTTCATGACGTTGCCGAGGTCCTTCGGCTCGGTCGCGCCTGCCTCACTGATCGCCGCGCTGATCAGCTCCGCGATCTCCGCGGGCGTCAGCTGCGCCGGCAGGTAGCGGTCGATCATCGCGAGCTCGGCCTCCTCCTTGAGGGCGGCATCCTCACGCCCGCCCTCGCGGAAGCTCTCGGCGGCCTCGACGCGCTTCTTGCGCTCGCGCGTCATCACCTGAATGGCGCCGGCATCGTCGAGCGTGCCGCCGTTCGCCTTTTCAGCGTCCTTGAGGGCGGACAACAGCATCGTCAACGCACCGACCTGCTCGCTGTCCCGGGCGAGGCGCGCCTCGCGGAGTTCTGCTTCGACGCGTTCGATCATGCTCCGAGGATAGACGCACCGGTCGCCGCCGCCACCCAACGGAAACATTCACCGCGCGAGACACTCGCGCACGAGCGCGGCGGCAACGATCGCTGCGGTCTCGGTGCGCAGCACCGTGCCGCCGAGCGTCACGATCGGGCATGACGCGGCACGCGCCTGCGCCAGCTCGTCGCCGCCAAAACCGGCCTCCGGGCCGATCAGCAGGGTCACCGGCCGCCCAGCACGAGCGAGCGCATCCGCGAGTGGCGTGTCGTGCTCCTCGTGCGAGCAGACGATCGCGCCCGCACCGAGCGCGTCGACGTACGCGATGGGCTCGAGGATGGCAGGAACACAGGGCAGCTTGGCCTGCGCGGCGGCACCGGCGGCAATGCGCTCCCAGCGGTCGGTGCGGGCCTCGCGGCGACGACCGGCGGCGAGCAACGGGCCGATCTCGGCCACGCCGAGCTCGACGAGTTTCTCCACCGCGTCGTCGGCGCGCGGGCCGCTCTGCGCGAGCAGGACGCGGATCGGCGCGAGCCTAGGCTGGACGGCGAGCTCCGCACCCAGCAGCACGGTACCCAGCTTGGGCGCGTCGACGGTGGCGGCGAAGACGCGGCCGCTGCCGTCGGCGACCTCGATCGCCTCCCCCGCCTCGAGCCGCAGCACCTTGTGCATGCGGTGCGCGTCGTCGTGTGACAGCTGCACGTGCTCGCCCACGGCGACGGCGCCGTCGGACGGCAAGAAGAAGCGGAAGACGTGCGACACGCCTGCAGGGTATCGAGCCAAACCCGTCGCGGGTGATCTCCGTCCGCCACGTGCCCGCGCGCAGTGGTGGTTTCCCCTCCGGTCGGACAGCGGGGTCAGGCCCCTCTGTCAACCTCGCTCAGCGAGTCAGGAGCGCCGAGCGCCAGCCGCCAAGCACGATCTGGCGCTGGACCTCCCAGCCGGTGTGATCCACCTCGTCCTCGATGCGCAGGCCGCTGACGATGATGCGGTCGGGCAGGCCCTCGCGCTGGAGCAGCATCTCGATCAGCTTGCGCTCGATGTTCGCGACGACGAGGTCAGCGGCGGGAAGCGGCGCCACGATGGCGTCGCCGACGATCACCTCGATGCGGTCGGCGAAGCCGTTGACGAGCGCGTTCTCGAGCGTTGAATCGATCGCGTGCTGGTCGATGTCCATCGCGAGGATCGGGCTGTGGCCGCGATAGGCGCCGAGCACCGCAAGCAGGCCGGAGCCGCAGCCGAGGTCGAGTAGTCGACCCGGCGGCTCGTCGAGCAGCAGCTGGCCGGCGCCGCGTGTCGTGCCGTGCGACCCCGTGCCGAAGGCGTGGCCGGGCTCCAGGATGATCGCGTCGGCGGGCTCGTCCAGCCACGGTGGCCGCACCCAGACGTCACCGATCTGCGTGGGATGATGAAACTGCCGCCACGCGGTGCGCCAGCCGTCCGGGACGGCCTCGGGCGTGGCGGGCAGCCAGTCGGGCAGGTCCGGAGCGGGCTCGTCGACGCCGAGGAAGCCCGCGAAGGCGATCGTGGAGCCGCGGGCGATCTCCTGTAGCCCGCCAGGAAAGGCCTCGAGCAGGAGCGCGATCGCCTCCTCGGCACGCTCAGCGGGGACGTCGATCTGCCAGCGAGTGAGCGGCGGATCAACCACGCGTACGCCCGCGCAGGCGGTCGAACAGCCCGCCGCCCTCGCTGGTGTAGGCCTCGGCGGGGATCGCCTTGTCGAGCTCCTCGGCGAGCCGGCGGGCCTGCGGGTCGAGCGTATGCGGGACGTGCACGGCGAAGATCACGTGGAGGTCGCCGCGGCGCTTGACGTTGCTGATCATCGGCATGCCCTTGCCGCGCAGCGTCTTGCGCTCGCCCGGCTGCGTGCCCGTCTGCAGGATCAGCGTCTCCGTGCCCTCCAACGTGGGGACGTGCACGGTCGCGCCGAGCAGGGCCTGCGTGACGGTGAGATCGACGCGAACGTGCAGGTCGAGTCCGTCACGGATCAGCGCGGGATCGTCCTCCACCTGCACCTGCACGTAGAGGTCGCCGGGCGGCGCCCCGGGATCACCGGCGTGCCCCTGCCCCACGACGCGCACCTGCTGCCCCGAGTCGATGCCGGCGGGAATGCCGACGGAGACGGTGCGTCGCTCGGGCTGCGAGCCGCGCCCCTTGCAGGCCGCGCAGGGCGTCTCGACAATCGCGCCGCGACCGCGGCAGGTCGGGCACGGCAGCTGCCGCATGATCTGGCCAAGCGGCGTGTTCGAGACCTGACGGACCTCGCCGATACCACCGCAGGTCTCGCACCCGACGGGGCGCGTGGGCGGCTCGGCGCCGGAGCCGCCACAGCGCTCGCAGTCACCGATGATCTCGACGGCGAGGTCGCGCTGGACGCCGACCGCCGCCTCGCGCAGCGTCAGGGTGATGCCCACGGCAGCATCCTGCCCGCCGCGTGGGCCGCGGGTCCGCCCACCGCCGAACATGCCGTCGCCGAAGAACATGCCGAGGATGTCGCCGAGGTCGCCGAAGTCGACATTGCCCGTCGCCGCGCCCGAGACGCCGGCATGGCCGTAGCGGTCGTAGCGCGCGCGGGTCTCGGGGTTCGCGAGGATCTCGTAGGCCTCTGCAATCCCCCGGAAGCGCTCGGCGGCCGCGGGGTCGTCGGGATTGACGTCCGGATGATGCTGGCGCGCAAGGTTGCGGAACGCCTTCTTGATGTCATCGTCGGACGCGTCGCGCGCCACGCCGAGCACGTCGTAGAGATCTTGCTGGGCAGACATCGAGCCGCATGGTATCCGGGGTCTACAGGAGCGACCGCCACACGGCACCGACGATCAGCACGAGGCCCAGCACGAAGCCGAGACCGCGCGTCGCGAGGAGCGTGGCGATCAGCACCTTACGCTCGGGCGGGTCGAGCGCCCGCGAGCCGAGCACGCGCACGGAGATGGCCCACGCCTGATAGGCCGCCAGCGTGACGCCGACGGCGAGCAGAGCCCAATTCACTCCTCGAAGACGTCCTCGACGTACGCGCTCAGCGCGGCCGCCGCACCGCGCACGGCGACGATCGCGTGCGCGTAATCCATTCGGACGGGGCCGATCACCGAGACGGCGCCGAGCGTGCGATGCGGCAGGCCGTAGCCCGCCGTAATCATCGCGACCGGGCGCAGCGCAGCCTCCTCGTGCTCCTCACCGATACGGATGGTCACGCTGTCGCCCCGCAGCGCCGCGCGCAACTGGCCGAGCATGACCGCGCGCTCCTCCAGCACCGAGGCAAGCTGCGAGAGCTCCTGCTGGTTCTGGGCGCGCAGCTCGCTCATCAGGCGCGAGGCTCCGCCGACCACGAGGCGATCGGCACCCGCTTCGAAGAGCTCATGGAAGACCAGCCCGATCACATCCAGGAAGGCGCGCTCCCGCACCGGAAGGCCGGGATCCTCCATCCGGCGCCGCACCGAGCGCTCGGAGATCGGTCCGCCCGTCAGCGTCTCGTTGAGGTACTCGCGCGACCACTCGGCGAGCCCCGGATCGACGGGACCGTCGAAGGCGAAGACCCGCTTGGCGACGGCGCCGGTGCCGCTGATCACGAGCACCATCACCACCTGCGGCTGCAGCGGGAGGATCTCGATGTGGCGGATGTCGACCTCGGCAACGCTCGGCGCGCTCGCGATCGCGAGCAGGCTCGTGACCTGGGACAGCGCCTCGGTCGTGACCCGGAGCGCGTCGTCGACTTCGCGCGAGGCCTCCGTCAGCTGCACCTCGAAGGGCTGTCCCGCGATGCGCTCGGCGAGCAGCGTGCCCGCGTAGAAGCGGTAGCCGAGTTCCGTCGGCACGCGCCCGGCCGAGGTATGGGGGTGGCCGAGCAACCCCACGGACTCGAGCCATGCGAGCTCGTAGCGCAGCGTCGAGGCCGAGGTCTCGAAGCCCCGGTTCTGCACCAGCGTCTTCGAGCCGATCGGCTGGCCCGAGGCGATGTGCTCCTCGATGACGGCGCGCAGCACCTGCTGGCGACGATCGGTGATGTCGAGATCAGGCAGGCTCATCGGCGATCAGCTCCGCGACGCAGTCGTGCAGCAGCATGCGGCCTCGGGCGTCGAGACGCAGTCTACCGTCCTCGATCACCGCGAGGCCGAGCCCGCTCAGCCGGTCGAGGCCCTGCGCGTCGAGCACCGGCTCGACCGCCGCCAGGTCCACGCCGTCGGCCAGCCGTAGGCCGAGCATCAGCCGCTCTGCGAGCCGCGTGCGCTCGCTGATCTCCTCGATCGCCGCCGGCGCCGCCAGCGGATCGTCCAGATACGCCGCGAGCTTCGGGCCGTTGACGCGGCGCTCGCCGGCGACCGTGCCGACGGCCCCGACGCCGAGACCGAGGTAGTCCCGCCCCTCCCAGTAGGCGCGATTGTGGCGTCCCTGATGCTCCGGCGCCCGGGCGAACGAGGCGATCTCGTACCAGTCGTAGCCCGAGTAGGCAAGGGAGTCGATCACGAGCTCCATATGGCGCTCAAGCAGCTCTGCCTGCTCCTCGAGGCGCGCACCGTGGTGCACCGCAAAGCGCGTCCCGGGCTTGGCCTCGAGCTCATAGGCAGAGACGTGATCGGGGGCAAGCTCCTCCAGCACCGCGAGATCCCGGGCCAGATCGCTCTCGCGCTCGCCGGGGATGCCGTAGATGAGATCGAGCGACAGGGACGGCACGCAGGCCTCGCGCAGCAGCTCAACCGCTCGGCGCACCTGCGTCGGCGAGGTCTGGCGCTCCAGCGTGTCGAGCAGCGGCTGTGCGAACGTCTGCGCCCCGAGGGACACCCGCACCCCACGACCGCCGAGCACGGACGCGAGCGCCTCATCCACGCCCTCGGGGTTGCACTCGACCGTCGTCTCGACCGCAGCTCGTGGCAGCGCGTCGAGCAGCTGGCCGAGCAGGCCCGGGCCGAGCCGCGAGGGAGTGCCGCCGCCGACGTACACCGTCTCGACGTCGCCCAGTACGTCGCCGCGACCGGCCAGCTCCGTCAGGACCGCGTCAACGTAGGCCTCATGGCGTTCGTCGTGGCCGGTCACCGTCACGAAGTCGCAGTAGCCGCAGCGGTGCGCGCAGAACGGCACGTGCACGTACAGGTGATGGACGTGGCCCATGCCCGGATGGTGACCCATCCGGACCCGCCCTGCCCGCGATAGGCTTCGCATATGCCTCCTCGCCCCTGTGTCTGCGACGCCAAGCTCGACCGCTGCGATGCCACGTGCAACGCCAAGATGCTCGAGAAGACCTTCTACATGGCCTGCCTTGATCTCGGCAGCCGCCCCTGCCTCGTGGTCGGCGCCGGCCCGATCGGACTCGAGAAGATCGAGGGTCTGCTCGCCGCCAACGCGAAGATCCACGTGGTCGCCAAGGCGGCGATCCCCGAGGTGCGCGAACTCGCCGCCGAGGGCGCCATCACGCTCGAGGAGCGGGCGTACACGCCGGAGGATCTGGTCGGGCACCTGCTCGTGGTCGCGGCCACCGAGAACACGGAGCTGAACGTCGAGATCTACCGCGCCGCTGAGGAGCGGGCGATGCTGGTCAACGTCGTCGACGTTCCGCCGCTCTGCAACTTCATCCTCCCCGCCATCGTGCGCAGCGGACCGATCTCGATCGCTATCTCCACGTCGGGTACCAGCCCTGCGCTGGCCAAGCGCCTCAAGCGCGAGATCCTCGAGACCTACGGCGAGCCGCATGCGGAACTCGCGGTCATGCTCAACGGTGTCCGCGGCTGGGCCAAGGACCTCTTCCCCACCTACGAGGACCGCAAGGTCTTCTTCGAGGGGATCGTCAACGGCGACCCCGACCCGATCGAGATGCTCCGAAGCGGCGACACGGAGGGCGTGCGCGCGCTCATCCGCGAGCGACAGGACGTCGCCGAGACGCTCTTCACGGCCTCGTAACGCCGCTCAGCGGGCGGCGATATCCGCTAGCACCGCGTCGCCACGGGCGACCGCCAACTGGCCGAGATACCGCGCCTCGCGCGGCGATAGTTCGTTGCCGTCGAGACAGCCGAACGCGGCCGACTCCGCGGCGAAGCGCGCCGCCGCGTCGGGCAGCGCGTCGTGGCCGCTGAGCCGAAACGAGCTTGGCGCCAAGGGGCCGAACAGCAGCGCCCGCTCCAGCGCGGGCCATGCCGCGAGATCCGGCTCGACCCCAGCCGCCCGCGCGAAGGTGAGCGCAGCGACGTTCATCCGCGTCTTCTGCGACTGGCCCCGCTGGTCGCGGTACGCCGCGATCGCCGCACGCCGCTTGGCCTCCGGCTCCGGCGGAATCGCGCCGCTCCAGCTGTAGGCAACCCAGCGCGCCTGCAGCTCGAGCGGCACGAAGTAGCCGCCGGACTGGTCCCACAGGCCGAGGAACGCGAGTCCCGGCAGGTCAGGGTGGAAGGTATGGCGATCAAGGTCAACGTGCTGCGCATCCACCTCGAGCGTCGCCCGGAGCTCGTCGGCAAGGAACGGCAGGTCGAGCTCGAAGCCGGTGCCCATGATGATTGCGTCGAAGTCCTCGCTGGCGCCATCGCAGAACCTCACCGTCTGCCCGTCGACGCGCTCCAGCCATGCGTGCACGCGAATCCGACCCTCGGCGACCATGGCCAGGTACTGCTGGTTGAGCGTCACCCCCGCTTCGAAGAAATCGTCGGCCGGCTTCGGGGCGCCGTACTGCTCGGGACTGCCGCCCGCCTCGAGCACGATCTCCTTGAGCTGTCGACCAACCTCGTCGAGCGGCAGCGACTCGGCGGCGAGCACGCCGTAGCGGGTGAAGATGCGATGGTCACTCGGCACGCCGGCCGCGAACTTGAGCAGCACGTAGCGCTGACGGCGCTGGGCAATCACCACGCTCGCCGCGCCGAGCGCCGCGAGATCGGCCGCGATCTCGAGGGCGCTGACCGCACAGCCGCCGACCAGCACGCGCTGGCCGCGGTAGCGATCCGGCTCCTTGTAGTCGTACGTCGAGAGCACGCCCTCGGTCCCCGTGAACCCGTCGAGGCCTGGCACGTGCGGGATGTGCGGACGGTGGAAGCGCCCCGACGCCACGATCACGCGGTCACAGCGCTCTGCGCCAGCCGCCGTGGTGAGCAACCAGCCGTCGCCGTCGCGCTCGAGGTGCTCGACGGGCGTATCGAAGCGGATCCGTTCGAAGACGCCGAACTCCCGCGCGTAGCGCTCGAGGTAGCGCCGGATGTCGTGGTTGGATGGGAACACGGGGCCGTCGTCAGGCGGCAGGTCGCTGAAGGCAGTCAGCACCCGGCTGGTATTGGTGTGGAGCGTCGGCCAGACACCGTTGGTCCCGGCGCTGCCCGACCACTGACCACCGAGCACGGATGACCGCTCGAACAGCACCGGGTCGAAGCCCTCGGTGATCAGATAGCGCGCCGCAGCGATCCCCGCCGGCCCTGCTCCGATGATGCCGACACGCTCCATGGCGGGGACGATACTGGTCGCCGAGTCGCGCGGGAGCCGCGGGGGGAGCACCGTCCCCTTCCGGGCGGGAATTGACGCTCCCCCCGTCGCGCGCCTATCCTGTTGCGTATTGACCGCGCAATCAGCGCGCCGAGGAGGACCCATGGCCGTACGCACCCCCATCGAGCTCGACCGCGAGCGCATCGCCGAGCTGACCGCGCGCGAGGCGAAGAAGCTGGATGCCAACACGGCTGCCTCGGGACGCATGTACGAGCGCGCCCAGGGCTCGCTGTCGGGCGGCGTCGCCTCGTCCTACCAGTTCCGCGATCCGTGGCCGATCTATCTCGAGCGCGGTGCCGGCTCGCACGTGTGGGACGTCGACGGCACGGAGATGATCGACTTCCACAACGGGTTCGGTTCGATGGTCCAGGGCCACGCCCATCCGGTCATCACGAAGGCCGTCGTTGAGCGCATGGAGCAGGGCACGCACTTCGCCGCCCCGACCGAGGACGCAATCATCGTCGCCGACGAGCTGAAGCGTCGCTGGGGCCTGCCGCAGTGGCGGTACACGAACTCGGGCTCCGAGGCCACGATGGATGCCATCCGCATCGCGCGTGCCGCGACGGGCCGCGACACGATCATCAAGATCTTCGGCTCGTACCACGGCCACCACGACTACGTGATGGTCTCGATCGGCACGGACTACGCCTCGATCGGCGACCGCGAGAACTACGCGTCCCTCCCCTACGGCGGCGGCATCCCGAAGGCCGTGGCTGACATGACGATCCCGGTGCCGTTCAATGACGCGCCTGCGATGGAGCGCCGTATCGAGCGCCTCGCCGAAGAGGGTCGTCTGCCCGCCTGCGTGATCATGGAGGCGGCGATGATGAACCTCGGCGTCGTGCTCCCCGAGCCGGGCTATCTCGAGGCCGTCCGTGAGATCACGAAGAAGCACGGCATCGTCCTGATCTTCGACGAGGTGAAGACCGGCATGACGATCGCTGCCGGCGGCGCCGTCGAGAAGTTCGGCGTCGTGCCGGACATGGTC
>JBIIFR010000310.1:0-2670 GCA_044237215.1 Gaiellales bacterium | reverse complement strand
CTGCCAATCAACGGTCAGGCTGCCGTCGGCCTGCGCGACGGCGACGCTCGCCGGCGCGCCTGGCGCGTTGATCGTCGAGGCGATCCAGCAGCGGTTGTGGGCCACCAGCGAGTAGACGCCCGGATAACGGGCGAGGGCGCAGCCCGTGCCCCAGGAGACGACCCCGACGAGGCGCGCCTCGGCTCCTGGCCGGTCGACCAACGGTCCGCCGCTGTCTCCGGCGCAGGCGTCGCGGCGGGGCAGCGACGCGCAGACCATGTCCTGCGGGTAGAAGGCATTGGCGCCGTAGGCATCGACGCACTGATCTGCGGTCTTGACCCGGACGGGCGTGGTGCGCAGCACGGGCGAACCGGGACCGAAGCTGTCGTTGGCGGCGTTGTACGTGGTCGAGCCCCAGCCGGCGACGTGGAGCAGCGTGCCCGCCGCTGGCGGTCTCGTCGCGGTCGACAGCGGGATCGTCGGCGCGCTGCTGGGCTCGGTCAGTCGCAGCAGCATCACGTCGTCGCGCGGGGCCCCCGGCACGCTCTGGCGGTAGTTCGGGTGGCGCACCTGTCGGGTGACGCCGAGCGCCTGTCCGGTGCCGGTGGTCAGGTCGGCCGTCCCGGCCACGACGCGGAGCTGCCCGCTCGGATAGATCCGGCAGTGGCCTGCGGTGAGAACCCACTGGGGTGCGACCAGCGACCCGCCGCAAAACTGCGAGCCGTAGGTGGTCTCCAGCGCCACGGTTGATGTCCAGGCGGCGGGATCGGCGACGGTGCCGCCCACCACGCGGACGCTGATGGCTGCGGCGCTGGCCGGGAGGGCGAGGCAGGCGAGGAGCGCGATCAGGAGGGGCCATCGCATCGACGTCTCAGCCTACCGCTCGTCTTGAGCTGCGGTGCGGCGGCGGACCTCGGCTACATCAGCACCGATCTGTGCCACCAGCGACGCGAGATCGTCGTAGACGCCCTGTCCGCGCACCAGGGACAGGAATTCGAGGCGCAGCGGACGATCGTAGATCTCCGTGCCGTCGTAGTCGAGCAGGTGAGCCTCGACACGCAAATCGTCGACGTCGCCGAAATGGGGATTGCGACCGACGCTGATCGCGGCCGGGTGACGCTGCTCACCGGGAGCGATGATCGCCCAGCCGGCGTAGACCCCCTCCGCGGGCAGCTGCTGACCGGGGACGACGGAGAGATTTGCGGTCGGGAAGCCGATTTCACGACCGCGCTTGTCGCCATGGCCGACGACGCCGTCGAGCGATGGCAGGCGCCCGAGCAGACGGGCGGCCTGCTCCATCTCCCCCTCGCTGATCAGCCCGCGGATCCGCGACGAGGAGATCTTGTCCCCGTCGTCGCCGAGCAGCCGCACCGCCTCGATTTGGACGCCGAGTGGCTCGCACAGCGCGCGCATCGCATCGACCCCGCCGAGTCGATCGTGCCCGAACCGGAAGTCCTCGCCGACGGTGACGGCGACGGCGCCGAAGCGGTCGACGAGCACCTGCTGCACGAACTCGATCGCGGTCAGGCGGGCGAGCTCGGGCGTAAACCGCATCATCACGACCTCGTCCGCGCCGGCCTGATAGAGCATACGAATGCGCTCGGTGATGCCGCTCAACGAGGCGGGCGGCGTGCCGGGGCGGATCACCGTCGCCGGTCGAGGGTGAAAGGTCGCGGCCATGGTGCTGACGCCGAGCCGAAGGCCCGTGGCATGCGCAGCTTCGAGCACCGCGCGATGGCCAAGGTGCACGCCGTCGAACGTGCCGAGCGCGACCGACCGGCGCCCAGGCGGGACCTCGTCGATGCCCTGGTGCAGGGTGCGGATCATGCGCTCGCTCATGCGGGCTCCAAGACGAGCCGCGGGGCGATCTCGGCGCCATCGCCAAAGCCGATTCCGACCAGGACCCCGTCGGCGAGCAGGGCCACTTCGCCGGTCAGGGCGGTCTCGGGGATGCGCTGGCCGTAGCCGATCGCCGTGCGCTCCGTGGGTGAGAGCGCGTGCTGCGGCAAGGTAGGGACGGCGGTCAGTGGCGGCGCCCAGGCGAGCGTGCCTGGCGCGGCAGCGGCGATCGCGTCGGGCAGCGCGGCCGCCTCGACGTGGAACCCGCCGACCTCGGTTCGCCGTAGCGCGGTCAGGTGCGCCCCCGTGTCGAGCGCCGCCCCGAGGTCGCGCGCGATGCTGCGGATGTAGGTGCCGGGACCGCAGGCGACGTCCAGCTCGGCGGTCTGCGTGGCGGGGTCAAAGTGCATCAGCGTGAGTTCATGGACGTTCACCTGGCGTGCGGGGACCGTAACGCTCTCGCCCCGACGGAATCGCCGGTACGCGCGTTCGCCGTCGATGTGCACGGCACTCGCAGCCGGCGGCACCTGAGTGAGCGTCCCGCGGAAGGCGGGCAGCGCAGCGGTCAGCGCGGCAAGGTCGGTGGTAGCGCCGGTCGACGTCAGCTCGCCCTCGGGATCGTCGGTGGTCGAGGTGACGCCGAACTGCACGGTGGCGCGATAGCGCTTGTCCAGACCACCCAGGTACGGGGCGAGTCGGGTGGCGCGGCCATGCAGGACCACGAGCAGCCCCGTTGCGAAGGGGTCGAGCGTACCGGTGTGGCCGAGCTTTCGGCCGTAGGCGGGCCGTAGCCGCGCGATGGCGCCGAACGAGCTAACGCCAGCCGGCTTGTCCACCAGCACGAGGCCGGCA
>JBIIFR010000309.1:0-2671 GCA_044237215.1 Gaiellales bacterium | reverse complement strand
CGTTCGAGGCGAATCCGGGGATCATCGCGTTCCGCGCTAAGCGCCCTGTCGATGCGGTCGAGGTGCGCGTGGATGGCAAGCGCTATCGCCTCGTCACGCTCGCTAAGCCGATGCGCCGCGCCACGATCGGCCCGCTCGGCCTGCCTTCCCGCGATCTCAAGCTGACGGTCGTCGGCTGGTCGCAGGGCAAGGTGGTCGGCCGAAGCACCACCGCCAACGTACTCGGACTCCCCCGCTCGGCCTTCGTCTCGCGCCCGATCACGCAGACGCCGGCGCTGGCGCAGCGCCGGCTGGCACGCCTGCCGCGACCGCCCGGCTCGGCGGCCGCCTGGGCGATCAACATGGCGACGGGCCGCGGCGCGTCGTGGAACGCCGGCGCGAAGTTCTCGGGCGCGAGCACGGTGAAGCTGCCGATCATGCTCACGTACCTGATCGGCCTCAAGCGTGATCCCGTCGGCGCACGTGAGTGGGGCACGCTGCAGTCGATGATCCGCGGCTCGTCGAACGACGCGGCCAACACGCTGCTCGAGGCGATCGGCGGCAGCACCGCGGCGGGTGGCGCGAAGTCGACGGCGGTGGCACACCGCCTCGGCGCCTTCCGCACGGAGGTCGCGGCGGGCTACCTGCCGGGGCAGGATCGGCGCGGACCGAACCCGCCCGTCCGCATCAATGACCAGCCGACGATCACGTGCTGCAAGGAGGTCACCGCGCACGACCTCGGCGTGCTGATGCAGGCCCTCGTGCAGGCGGCCGGCAACAAGGGCCGCGCGCATCGCCTCGGTCTGACCGCGCGTGACGCCCGGGTCGCGCTGTGGCTGCTCGCACACACCAGCTATCCGGGGCTGTTCGATCCGTGGACGCCGTTCGTGACGGCGCACAAGATCGGCTACGTCGATGTCGTCTGGCACGACGTGGCGGCGGTCTTCACACCGGATGGCACGCTCATCACCGTGGCGCTGACGGAGCATGCGGGCGGCGCCAGCGAGTCGGCGGCGAGCGCGTACGGGCGCGGCGTGCTGACGATCGCGCAGCGCGACCTGAACGGCCCGACCGAGACGCTGCTCGGCCCGTAGATAGGATGCGCAGGTGAGTGCCGCCACCGCTGAGGGCTTGACCACGGCCCAGGTCGAAGAGCGCCGCCGTGCGCTCGGCGAGCCGGAGCACGACCGCACAAGCATTCCGCTGCGGGCGATCATCCGCCGCAACGTCTTCACGCTGATCAACCTGATCACGCTCGGCTTCCTCGTGCTGATCCTGATCGCGGGCGCCTGGAAGGATGCGCTGTTCGCGGGCGTGATCGTGATCAACACCCTGATCGGCATCGTCCAGGAGGTGCGCGCGAAGAAGACACTCGACCGCCTCGCGCTCCTGATCGCGCCGCGCGCGACGGTACGGCGCGACGGCACGACGAGCGAGATCCTCGCCGACGAGGTCGTGCCCGACGACATCGTGCACCTCCAGCCCGGCGACCAGATCGTGGCCGACGGCGAGGTCGTGGCGGCGCGTGGGCTGGCGATCGACGAGTCGATCCTGACCGGCGAGTCTGATCACGTCTCGCGGCGGCCGGGCGACACCGTCTACTCCGGCGCGTACTGCACGGCCGGCGCCGGTGTCTACCGGGTGACCGCGGTCGGCAGCGAGGCGTACGCCAACCGGCTGACCAGTGCCGCGAAGCAGGCCAAGGACCAGCGCTCGCCGCTGCAACTCGACATCGATCGCCTGCTGCGCGCACTGCTTCTGTCGATGATCCCGCTGTCGGCGGCGCTGCTGATCGCCTTCCGCATCCACGGCACGGAGTTTCAACAGGCGGCCGAGACGGCCACGGCGGGCCTGATCTCTGTCGTCCCGGAGGGCCTGATCCTGCTGACGAGCATCACGTTCGCACTCGGCGCGGTCAAGATGGGTCGGGCGGGAGCGCTGGTGCAGCGCCTCAACGCGGTCGAGTCCCTCGCCGGCGTCGACACGATCTGCGTCGACAAGACGGGCACGCTGACGGACGGCACGCTGCGCCTCGATCGCGTGGTGGCGGCGCCGGAGTCCACGGAGGAGGACGTGCGCCGCCTCGTCGGGCGGCTCGCCGCCTCGGCGGAGATCCGCTCGGGGTCGTCTGATGCGATCGCCGCTGCGCTCCCGCTGCCGGCCGAGCCGGTGCTGGCCGAGCTGCCGTTCTCGTCGCGTTGGAAGTGGTCGGGCGTGCAGCTGGCGGACACGACGATCGTGCTGGGGGCGCCCGAGATCCTCGGGGCCGGCCCGCTCGCGCAGGCCGTGGCGGAGTTTCAGGAGCAGCGCGGCCGCGTCCTCATCGTGGGCACCGCGAGCGGCCTGCCGCCGATTCCCGAGGACGACGACGAGCCGCTGCCGCTCCCGTTCGCGTTCAAGCCGGTCGGCCTGATCGTCCTCGAGGAGCAGATGCGGGCGGATGCCGCTGAGGTCGTCGGCTACTTCCGCGCCCAGGGCGTCGACCTGAAGGTCATCTCGGGCGACGCGCCGCGCACGGTCGAGGCGGTCGCTGCGGCCGCGGGCTTCGGCGACACGACGGCGATCAGCGGTGCCGATCTCCCGCTCGGCGATCTGGAGGCGATGGGCGACGTCGCCGTCGCGCACAGCGTGTTCGGGCGCATCACCCCGGAGCAGAAGCGCGAGCTCGTCGATGCGCTGCGCCGACGCGGCC
>JBIIFR010000020.1:0-10055 GCA_044237215.1 Gaiellales bacterium | reverse complement strand
CCAGCGCTACTCCGAGGGCGTGTACCACCGCGAGACGGCCACGATGCACATCTCCCGCGGCGTCGGCACGACCTTCGTCCCCGTCCGCTACTTCGCGCGCCCGGAGATCACCATCCTCACCCTCGTATAGGCGCCCCGCGGGGCGGAGGCGGGTTCCGTAGGAGCGAGCTCGACGGTGATTAGGATCAGAGCATGGCCATCACGTCGCTCGTCCGCGCGTCGCTGCACGAGGCACCCGAGCCGTGCCGTGCCTGCACCTGGTGGCAGGCTCGCATGCGTACGGTGGACAAGGAGCGGTGGGCTGCGGGGGTCGAGGGCCGCTTCGGCGCCTGGGGGATGCTCTACCGCGAGGATGAGCAGACGCTGGGGGTGGTGCAGTACGGACCGTCCGCCGATTTTCCGCACGCGCGGCGGCTCCCGGCGGGACCGCCGTCACGGGATGCCGTGCTGATCACGTGTGCCCTGCTCGATCCGACGGCGGGACGGTGGGTGCTGCAGCGGCTGCTGCTCGCGATCGCCGGCGAGTCACGCGATCGGGGGCTGGTCGCGCTTGAGGCGTTCTCGACGTCGGTGGTGCGTCCGGGTGCGGCGCACCTGGTGCCGCTACCGCGCGGCGAGCTCGAGGACATTGGGTTCGTTCCCGTCCGCGAGGTCGGCGACATTGCGCTGATGCGGCTCGACCTGCGGGGGCTCATCACCGTGCCCGCCAGCAAGCCATCGCTGCTTGACCGCGTACGCGAGGAGATCGCCGAGCGGCGCGCGAAGCGCGTGCCGGCGGGATCGTAGGTAGGTGATGAGAGCGAGGTCATTCGCCCTGACCTCGGGTGAGGTACCGGGGCTCCCGGTAGGCGATGGGTAGGGCGTTCTGGGCCCCAACGCTGGTGCGGATCGGTACGCCGCCTCCCGCGGATCTCCTGACGGCGTTTGGAGGCGGCGGCTGCGCGCATCGGGATCGTTACACACTGGAGAACGAGGCCGTTTACCGCAGTTTGTTCATGTACTGATCGCCCCCATGGCCGTAACTGAGGAGAGGCGCACGCCGCTTGGTGAGGCGATCGACAACGCGCCGATGTCGTCGCGTCACCGGCGCTTCTGGCTCCTCGCTGCGCTCGGCATCCTCCTCGACGGCTTTGACTTCTTCGTGATCGGCATCGCGAATCCACTGCTCAAGCACGAGTACGACCTGTCGCCCGTCATGCTCGGAGTCGTCTCGTCCGCCGCCATCGTGGGAGCGATCTTCGGCGCCGGACTGCTCGGACCCCTCGCGGACCGATTCGGGCGACGCCGTATCTTCCGCATCGATCTTTGGATGTTCGTCGTGTTCTCGTTGGCGTGTGCGTTTGCTCCCGACATCGGGTTCCTGATCGCATTCCGCTTTCTTGTTGGCGTCGCCATCGGCCTCGACTACCCGATCGCAGCGAGTTACCTGTCGGAAGTGCTGCCCAAGGCGGCGCGAGGCCGGTGGTTGGTTGGGGCATTCAGCCTGCAGTCGGTGGGCATCCTGCTGGCGGCCGCGGTCGGTCTGGTGATCCTGTACGCGATCTCCGCAGAGGTGGCCGGATCAGCCACCGATCGACAGATCGAGATCGCATGGCGTCTGATGCTCGGAGCCGGCGCAATACCCGCCCTGATCATCATCTGGCTACGCCGCTCGACGCCCGAGAGCCCGCGTTGGCTGGCGCAGAACGGGCGGGAGAAGGAGGCGGTCGAGGTGGCCGAGGCGCTCACCGGGGTGCCCGTTGTGGTCACAGATCGTGATCGTGAGCGGCACGTCGAGCAGGGGGAGGGGTTGCGCTCGCTGTTCCAGCCGGCGCTGTTTCGCCGCAACATGCTGCGGCGCACGATCTTTACCGCCGTGCCGTGGTTTCTGATGGACATCGCCATCTACGGCGTCGGCATCTTTACGCCGACGCTGCTCGCGGCGATCTTCATCACCGGTGCCGACACAAGCTTCATCGCCGACGATATGGCCAGTACCGCCGGCACAGCGGTGCTCGATCTGTTTCTCCCGCTCGGATTCTTGGTCGCGATCCTGCTCGTCGATCGCGTCGGGCGTATTCCCCTGCAGATCACGGGCTTCCTGCTGATGAGCGTGGCGCTGATCCTGCTCGCCGTGGTCGACCTACTGCCGGGCGGAGCGGAGAGCCACATCGCGTGGGTGTTCGTCGGCTTCGCGGTCTTCAACTTCTTCATGAACGCCGGTCCGAACGCCACGACGTACGCGCTGCCGGTGGAGGTGTTCCCGGCGGACATGCGCGCGGCAGGGCACGGCTTTGCGGCGGCCTGCGCCAAGCTTGGTGCCGCCCTCGGC
Organism: Gaiellales bacterium; assembly: GCA_044237215.1. GTDB lineage: Bacteria > Actinomycetota > Thermoleophilia > Gaiellales > F1-60-MAGs149 > F1-60-MAGs149. The sequence continues at coordinate 7,744 of JBIIFR010000020.1, read as the reverse complement.
GTCTTCCTGTTTCCGATTCTGCTCAATGATTTCGGCGAGTCCGCGCTGCTCTTCGCGCTCGCCGGCGCGTCGATCATCGCCCTCCTGGTGACGGCCGTTCTGCGGATCGAGACGCGTGGGCGCGCCCTTGAGGAGATCTCGGCGGAATCGCTCTCAGCAATCCGTCCGCGCCCGACGCCACCGTAGGCGGCGCTCAGCACGTAGGCCCGTAACCCCTCTCAGCCGCTGGGACGGGTGGAAGCGAGCTGGGCCCTGGCTGCGATGGCGGTCAGAACCGGAGTCGGCGTAGTCGATTCTCCGCAACGTGATTCGAGAACCTACCAGCGAGCCGCGTGCACGACCCGTCGCTCGAAGTTAGCTCGACTGCTGCAGGGTCTTGAGTACATCCATCGCATCTGGGTCGCCGAGATCAGCAGCCTTCGTGTACCACGATTTGGCCAACTCCAGGTCGCCCGCATTCTGGGCCAGGACGCCAAGTTGATACATCGACATCGAGTCGTCGAGCGCAGCGGCCTTTTGCCACCAGGATTCGGCGAGCTTCACGTCACCCGCCTCGTTGGCAATGGCCCCAAGGTCGTACATCGCCCTTGGGTCGCCGAGCGCAGCGGACTTCTGAAACCACGACTCGGCGAGCGTCAGGTCGCCCGCCTGCTGGGCGAATCTGCCGCACGCCCCGCGCTCAGGACGCCACTGCGCTGCCGACCAGCGTGATGGCGCGGCCGCGATCCTCGACTACGGAGAGCTGGATGTCCCGCAGCCCCGCGTCTGCCGCGGCCCCGTGGACCTCGGACACCTCCCGCGTGTGGACACGGCCGGCGAGGAGGCCCTCCGTAGCGCCGGCCATGCGGGACACGGTGCGGGCGCTGGGCACCGTGAACACGAGCCACCCGCCGGGCGTCACGCACGCGCGCAGCGCGCTCAGCCACTCCACGAGGTCGTCGGCGAAGTCGAGGACCCCCACGACGACGACGCCGTCGGCAGCCGCGTCGGCGCTCAAGCCATCCGGCAGCCAGCCGTGCGCGCCGATCACGTTGCGGTGGCCCTCGCGCGCCATGCGCCTGGTCATGTGGTCGATCATCCCGTGCGCCGGGTCCAGCGCGGTCACGTGCGCGAAGCGGGGTGCCAGGTGGCGCGTGTAGGTGCCGGGGCCGCAGCCCACCTCGATCACGGACTGGCCGGGGCGGCTGACCGCGTCGATGCGGGCCAGGACCGCGTCGATCTCCTTGGCGCGCACCCGCTGGGAGGTCGGGGAAAGGCGGAACAGCACCCTGTAGAGCCACGGCCAGCGCCAAGTCAGGATGCGGTCGCCGTCGCGATCGGTGAAGGCGGCCTCCGAGTCGGCGCGCACATCCCGGTTGAAGGTCTCGGTCATGTCGCAACAGATACAGCTCCCGTGTTCACCGGTTGTGAAGACGGAAGCGACCGGGGCTTTCGGACCATCGGCGACTGCGCCACACTTGGCGCATGCCGACTGTGCTGCTGGTGGAAGACGAGCCCGGGATCCGCGGGATCGTGCGCGCGTATCTGGAGGCCGACGGTTTCACCGTCCGCGAGGCCATCAGCGGCACGCTGGCGCTGGCGGATGCGCGCGCGCAGATGCCCGACCTGGTCGTGCTCGACCTCATGCTCCCGGACCTCGCCGGCGAGGACGTCTGCGCGGAGCTCCGTCGGATCTCACGCGTTCCCGTAATCATGTTGACAGGGAAGTCGGCCGTCGCCGATCGCCTGCACGGGCTCTCGCTCGGCGCCGACGACTACCTGGTCAAGCCGTTCTCTCCGCGCGAGCTCGTGGCCCGCGCGCACGCGGTGCTGCGGCGCTCTGCGTCGACGTGGGATGACCCGGCCGACGTCACCGTCGCGCTGAACGGGCGCCTGCACCTGCACCGCAGCGCGCGCACCGCGCAGCTGGACGGCGTCGACCTCGATCTCACCGACACCGAGCAGCGGATCCTGCGGGCGCTCGCCCGGCGCCCGGCCAAGGTCTGGTCGCGCGGGGAGCTCCTGGGCCTCGGCGATCGCGGCGACGGCGAGGAGCGAACCGTCGACGTGCACGTGCGCAACCTGCGGCGCAAGCTCGATGCCGCCCGCGCGGGGGCAAGCGACCTGGTCGCCACGGTGCACGGTGCCGGCTACCGCTTCAACGCGACGGCGCTGGAGGACGCCTGATGCGCGACGTGCGCCTGCGCACGCTCCTGGCGCTGTCCTTCGCGGGCGTGGCGTTCGTCGCCACGCTCGCAGCTTACGGCGTCTCCCTATGGGCGACCGGGCAGAAGGTCGACGACTGGAGCGCCCAGCGGGTCGAGCGGACGGCCACGGCCGCGGCCGTGGCCGTGGGCGACGCCCGCATGACCGAGGGCTGGCCACCCGCCGTACGGAACCGGCTCGCGCGGGAGCTGCCGCTGTCCGGTCTCGACTACCGGCTGCGCGACGCCGACGGGCGCGTCGTCTTCGAGACCGCGGACGTCACGCGACGCGGCGACGCCGCCGTCCCCGTGACGACACGGGTCGTCCCGGGTGGCTCCGACGTCCTCGAGGTGTTTACGATCAACCGGCCCGGCGCCCAGTCCACGGCCGACGAGATCGCGACCCGGCTCGAATGGGTCCACCTCTTCGCCAAGTTCAGCGCCGCGCTCCTGGCCTCGCTCGTGGGATTCCTGATCGCCGGGCGCCTGGCGGGGCCACTGCAGCGCCTCGCCGCGATCGCCCCGGGCCTCTCCCGCGCGGACCCCGCACCCGTGATCCCCCAAGAGGGCCCGCGGGAGGTGCGCGACGTCGCGACCGCGATCGACGACCTCGCGCGGGACCTCCGCCGCCAACGCACGGCGCGAGTGCAGCTCGCGCAGGACCTCGCCCACGAGCTCAGGGCGCCCCTCGCGGTCGCGCAGGCCCGCCTCGAGGCGATCGAGGATGGACTGGTGCCGCTCGACCAGGTGCAGGTCGCGTCGGTGCGCGCCGAGGTGGTGCGCCTCGGGCGCCTGCTGGGCGAGATCGAGCGGCTCGCCGACGCGGAGGTGAGCCCCCGGGAGCTCAGCGCCGTGCCGGTCGATCTCGCGGAGATCGCGCGTCGGCAGGAGATCGTCGTCGTCGGCGCCGACCATCCGTTCGGCCTGGACCCCGGCCCGGCCACGGCCGTGGCTGACCCGAACGCGGTCGAGCAGATCGTGGCCAACCTAGTGGCCAACGGCCTGCGGCACGGCCCGCCGGGGGGCCGCATCGAGCTGCGCACCGGGACCACTGCGGGTGAGGCTTGGCTGCGGGTCATCGACGCGGGCAGCGGGGTGCCCGACGGCGAGGCCGCCTTCCGGCGCTTCCACCGCGGCACCACCGCCGCGGCCGACGACGGCTTCGGCCTCGGCCTGGCGATCGCCCGCGAGCTGGCGACCGCGCTCGGCGGGTCGCTCTGCATCGATGCCGACGCGGCGCAGACGACTTTCGTCCTCGCGCTGCCGGCGGCCGCCGCGCACGAGCGGCGCGCGGAGCGTCCGGACGGGAGCACGACGGCGTGAGCGCCCCTGCCGATCCGACGCGCCTGATCCGCCGCCTGCGGGTCGCCCTCGTCGTGACCAGCATGGTCGTGGGTCTCTGCCTGCTGGCGGTGCTCGCGACGCTGTTCTACTGGCAGCAGTACCTGCTCGCGGGAGAGCAGGAGGGCCCGTTCACGCGCGGGCCGTTCGTGGCGGACGTCTCGCGCGAGACGGCGGTCGTGCGGTTCGCGGGGCCCGACTCGTCGTTGGTGACCCTGGTGGCGGCCGCGCCCGACGGGACGACCGTGGAGGCTGAGGACGGGCGCTTCAGCGGGCTCGAGCCGGGCCGGCGCTACGTATGGACGGCATCGGTCGACGGAATCGGGGCCGCGTCGGGGTCGTTCCGGACCGCGCCCGCCGACCCGGACGCGCCCGTCACATTCGGGGTGATCGGCGACTACGGGTCGGGCAACGAGCACCAATACGCCGTCGGGCGCGGGCTCGCGGCGATCAACCCGGACTTCACCCTGACAACGGGGGACAACTCGTACCTCGTGGCGCTGCCGCAGCTCCTCGACCGCAACATCTTCGGACCACTCAGGCCCGCGCTGGCGGAGGGGCCGCTCGTCGTCACGCTCGGCGACCACGACACGTTCGCCGACGGAGGCCGGTCCATCATCGACGCGGTGGGGATGCGCGGCGCCGGACTGCGCTACACGTGGACGTACGGCGGCGTGCAGGTGATCATCGCCGGTATCGACTCCGACGCGGCGGCCGCCGCGTACGTGCGCACCGAGCTGGCCAAGCCGTTCGACGGCGTCCGTTTCGTGGCCGTGCACCAGCCACCGCAGCCCGGCGACCCCATCCTCGACGTCGTGCGCGGCGAGGTGACCGCCGTCTTCAGCGGGCACCTGCATCGGCACGAGCGGCGCCTCGTCGACGGGGTGCTGTGCATAACCGCCGGCACCGGCGGCCAGGGACCCGGCGCCGCAGAGTTCACGCAGCAGACGCCGGAGGCACTGTTCTCGACGCTCGACTACGGGTTCGCGCGCGTGCAGGTCGACGCGCAGCGGACCCTGATCGAGTTCATCGACGAGGCGGGACGGGCGCGCGACGCGGTCGACGTGCCGCGGTCGGGGTAGGACGTCATGCCATCGCACGACCGGGACCACGCCCGGAGCACCGCGGCGTGAACACGCTCCGATTCCTGATCGCCGCCCTCGCGCTGGGCATCGTCGCGGGCAGCGTGCTGGCTCCCGCCGACGTCATGTCGTACCTCCTGGCCGGGCCGCCCGCGGTGCTGATCCTGTTCCTCGCGTTCGGGGCGATCGCGGCCGACGCGCTGCCCCTCCAGCGGGTGCCGCTCGCGTGCTCGATCCTGACCGTGCCGCTCGCCCTGATGCTGATCGTGGACCCGTGGCGACCGCTGCCCGTCGTCGTCCTCGCCGCGGCGATCCTCACGCTGCAGCTGGTGGCCTGGTGGAGGGCACGGCGGGCCTCATCGCCGGCACGGATCTGAGGACGCCCGCCGGACGACCGCTCGCGCCTGCCCCCCGCGGCCTCCAGCCCCGGGGAAGGAGCCCGTCACCGGCTGACTCCGTCACCACAGCTGCGGCCGCAGGGCCGCGTGATGCCACCGACGCCGCTAGCCCGACTCTCCCAGAGCCTGGACCGCGTCCGGGTCGCCGAGCTCGGCGGCCCTCTGCCACCACGACTCGGCCAGCTTCAGGTCGCCTGCCTGCTTGGCGAGGACGCCGAGCTGGTACATCGCCATCGAGTCGTCGAGCTCGGCGGCCTGCTCCCACCACGTCCTCGCCGACGCAGTGTCACCCGCCTCGTTGGCAAGCACACCCAGCTCGAACATCGCCCACGGTTCGCCACCTGCAGCGGCCTTCTCCCACCACGACTCGGCCAACGTCAGGTCGCCCGCCTGCTGGGCCAACCTGCCGAGGTGGTGCATCGCTCTCGCGTCGCCGAGTGCGGCGGCCTTCTCGTACCACGACGTGGCCGCTTCCACGTCGCCCTCGCTCCTCGCCTTCAAGCCGAGGTTGTTCATCGCGTTGACGTTGTCGAGCGCAGCAGCCCGCTCCCACCATGACGTGGCCAACTCGGTGTCACCATTGCGATCCGCGTCGAGGGCGAGGACATTCATCGCCTCCGAGTTGCCGAGCTCGGCCGCCTCGGTGCAGATCACCTTCGCGACGGACCAGTCAGAGTTCCCCTGGGCGGCGATGCACGCAGCGTCGTCGGGCGCTGACGTTGCCACAGCCTGCGAGGTGGCTGTGTCGTCTGACGATGATCCACACGCCGCAGCACCAACACCAACGGTCCCCAACAGCACGACCAGCAGCAAACGACGCACCACCAAGAGTCGCTCTGTCGCTGTCTTCACGACGTTTCCGAGACGGCTCTGCATGCCCTCACTCCTTCTTGCGTGACGTCCGTGTGGGCGGCAGGGACTCGTCGGAGTCCTACCGCGGCTTCGAGCGATGTGAGTATCAGAAGCTTCATACCAAAGCGAGCGCTCATTGGTGCGTCCACGGGGACTCCATCGTATCGGCGGGGACTGCCCCGCGGGTGCCTCCGATTCGACGTAGTGGGGCTAGCCCCGCGCGCATCAACGCGATCGACCGCACCCGAAACTTCGCTGGACACCGCTTCGGCATGAACGCTTCCTCAAGCACGCAAGCTGCCCCATCCGAATCCGGGTAGACCAGTTCCACAAGAGCGAGGGGAAGACCGTCGCCAGGAAACCCCGGGGCTATGCAGCGGCCGAGAACACGCGCCAACGCTTTTTGTATACGATATGCCCCAGCGCGAGCAGCGGCTTCTTCAATCGAGGATGTTTCGTCCCGGATGAGACGAGCGAGGAAGGTCGTATGTCGCAGACGCGAGATTCCAATGGCACGCGCATTCCAGAGCCAATCAAGTATTGGGTTTTGGTTCTCTCTGGGGCGACGGGATTCCTCATAAGTTTCTCCCAGTCCGTCGTCCCGATCGCTTCACCACGCATCGCCGAGCGCTTGGGTGCCGATCTTACGGATCTCCAACTCGTGACGAACGCGCTGTTTCTACCGCTCGTTGCGCTGCTGGTGTTTGGTGGTCTCGCCGCTGATCGGTGGGGTCGCCGACGCGTCTTCCAACTTGGTATGGGCCTTATCTTGCTGGGAGCTGTTGGCAGCGTGCTCGCGCCGACGGTTGACGTGCTCATCGCGGCACGGCTCGTCGAGGGAGTCGGTGCTGCATTTGCATTACCCACGAGCGTGGCATTGCTTCGGTCGGCCTATAGTGGGCCGGCGCTGGTTCGAGCACTCTCCATCTGGGTGGGGTGCGCGGTCGGCGGTGCGGCCATCGGGCCAATCATTGGCGGGGCGCTGCTCCAGATTGGAGACTGGCGGGCCGTATTTCTGCCCGAGGTATTCATCGCCCTGGCAGGCATACTTGGCGCCTCATTTGTTCTAAAGGGTCAGATCATCGACAAGGCAGTTGTTGTTGATCTCCATATCAAGTGGAACATCGTGCTTGTGATTGGACTCTTACTTGCAATGTTCGGATTGGTTCTGTTGAGCCGCGATGGCTCCGTCCTTCCTGTGATAGCAACGCTTGGAGCTGGTGTTGTGGTGTTGGCGGGCGTTGCCTCGCGCTCCGGATGGTTGATCGGCGACCGCCTTGCTCCGGGATGGTGGCGTCAACTCAGTGCGGGCATTGCGGTCGCCGTGGCCGGCCTCTTCGCCGTGACCGGCATCTTCTTTTTGACCGCAATCTTCCTTCAACGAGATCTTGGCTTCACGGCGCTAGAAGCCGCAATTGCGCTGCTGCCGCAAACCGGATTGGCAGCGGTGCTCGCGTTCTTTGGTGGTCGAGTAATCCATCGTTTCGGCCTACGCCGGGTCTTGATGGTCGCGTTCGTGATCGAGGCGGTAGGCGCTTTCTGGCTTCTGAATCTCGACGTGCACTCCACCTACCTCGATATCTTGCCAACGCAAATCGCACTGGCCCTGACAGTCGCCGTTGTCCCGACAGCAAGCGTTGTGATTGTCTTGCGGAGTGGTCCAGCCTCCCGCAGCGGAGTGTTAGCCGGCGTGCAATCTGCCGCTCTGAATCTTGGCAACCTCCTCGCCATTGCGGTCCTGAGCGTGGTGGTGGCGACGACGATTTCGGGCCGATTCTACGAAGCGATTCCCTCCACGATTCGGAGCTCGGTACCACTCGATGCAGGTTCGCGTTTGGCAGTGGGACCAAACCCAATGGGCGATGACGTCTCAGCTGAGGTGCGAACA
>JBIIFR010000308.1:0-2676 GCA_044237215.1 Gaiellales bacterium | reverse complement strand
GGCGCGAGTCGAGCGGGACGTCGTTGGGCTCGACGGGCCAGCCGCCCGCCAGATCGAAATCGTCGAGGTGCTGCGCGAGGCGGCAAAAGTCGTCGAAGTCGGCCAACACGGCCTCGCGGCGCTCCAGACCGCGGCGGACGAACGGCGGCCCCTGCACCGGGACGAAGACCATGGTGTCGCCGCCGACGCGAATGTCCCGCGCCCCGTTGCGCGCGTGCAGCGTGAACTCGCTCGGCGCCTTGGCCACCATCTCAAGCACCCATTCCGGGTCGAAGAAGACGACGTCGCCCTCGACCCGCTGCCCAGCTTCGGCGAGCACGCGGAGCGCCTCCGGGTGGTCGAAGCGGACGCCGAGCTCCGACACCAGCCGCATCCAGCCGCGCTCGATCGTGGCGAGGCCGTCGGGCGAGACCGGCTCGAGGCGTGGGTAGCGGTTGGTGAACATCCGTCTGCAGCATAGGCTCGTCGCGACCACCCATACGATGGCGGCATGACCGAGCCGAGCCTGCCCGCCGACGAGATCGCCCGCCTGCGCCGGCGTGCCGGAGAATTGCTGCCGCTCGCCTCGCTCACCGGCGACGATGGCGAGCAGCCGGCGGCATGGCACGAGGCGCTCGATGAGCTCGCCGATCGCCTTGGAGGCTCGTACCCCTTCGCGGATCCGGAGTACCTCGGCCAGATGCTCAAGCCGCCGCATCCGGTGGCGTGGGCGGGCTACGCGATGGCAATGCTGCTCAACGCGAACAACCATGCGTTCGACGGCGGGCCGGCAACCGCGCACCTGGAGCGCGAGGCGGTCAACCAGATCGCAGCGATGCTGCATCAGGAGGAGCATCTCTCCCACCTCACCTCGTCGGGCACGATCGCCAACCTCGAGGCGCTCTGGGTGGCGCGCAGCCTGCACCCCGACAAGGTCGTGCTGTCCGGTGCGCAGGCGCACTACACCCACGCGCGCATCTCCGAGGTCGTCGGCGCGCGGCACGAGACCGTGCTCGCCACAGAACACGGCACCCTCGACCTCGCCGCCCTCGAGCAACGACTGCAGGCGGGCGGCGTCGGCACCGTCGTAGCCACGCTCGGCTCAACCGGGCTCGGCATGCTCGACCGGGTCGATCGCATCGCTGATCTCTGCGAGCAGTACGGAGCGCGTCTGCACGTCGATGCCGCCTACGGCGGCTTCTTCGCGCTGCTCGCCGACGGCGGCGAGCCCGGCGTGGCCCGCGCGCCCTTCGACGCGCTGGCCCGTGCCGACTCGATCGCCATCGACCCACACAAGCATGGTCTGCAGCCGTACGGCTGCGGGTGCATCGTCTTTCGCGATCCGAGCGTCGGTCGCCTCTACAGGCACGACTCGCCGTACACCTACTTCACCAGCGATGAGATCCACCCCGGCGAGATCAGCCTGGAGTGCTCGCGCTCGGGTGCAGCGGCCGCCGCCCTCTGGGCCACGCTGCGTGCGCTGCCACTCACGCGCGACGGTCTCGGCAGCCACCTGGCCGATACCCGTGCTGCGGCGCTCGCCTTGGCCGAGCGGATCCGCAAGCTCGAGGGCTGGACGCTCATGCTCGATCCCGACCTCGACGTCGTCTGCTGGCACGCCAACGGAACGACGGCGTCTGCCGTCAGCGCCGCAACCGATGCCGCCTACGCCGGCCTTGAGGCACGCGGCTGGTACGTCGCCAAGCTCATCGTCGCCTCCGATACCCTCGGCCTTGAGGCCGACCAGCCGACGACCACGATTCTGCGCTCGGCGCTGATGAAGCCCGAGCACCTCGGCGTCGTCGATGCGTTCGCCGACGCGCTCGCGACGCTCGACCTCCGCTGACGGCCGCCCGGCGGGACTATCCACGCGCGCCCGCACGTTGTCATCGGCATGCAGATCGGTCTCTACAACTTCGGCGATTCGATGCCCGATGCCGCCACCGGCGAGCAGATCGACCAAGGCACGCGCATCCGCAACGTGCTCGAGGAGATCGAGGTCGCTGACGCCTCCGGTCTCGACGTGGTGGCGCTCGGCGAGCACCACCGCCCCGAGTTCGCGATCTCGTCGCCCACGACGGTGCTCGCAGCAGCCGCCACCCGCACCGAGCGCATCCGCCTCTCGAGCGGCGTCACGGTGCTCGGGTCCGAGGATCCGATCCGCGTCTACCAGCAGTTCGCGACGATCGACCAGATCTCGCGCGGACGCGCCGAGGTGATGGCCGGTCGCGGATCGTTCATCGAGTCGTTCCCACTCTTCGGCCAGGACCTCGGCCAGTACGACGACATCTTCGCGGAGAAGCTCGATCTGCTCCTCAACGTGCGCGACAACCTCGTCGTCACCCACGCGGGTGCGCATCGGCCGTCGATCGACGCGCGCGAGGTCTACCCACGGGCGTTCCAAGAGCAGCTCCCGGTCTGGCTCGCGATCGGCGGCACGCCCCAGTCGGCCGTCCGGGCCGCCGACCTCGGGCTACCGCTCGCGCTCGCCATCATCGGCGGCGAGTTCCGGCATTTCGAGCCGATGACGCGCCTCTACCGGAAGGCCTGGGCGGAGTTCGGCCACGACCCGGCCGCGCTGCGGCTCGGCATCAACGCCCACGGCTTCGTCGGCGAGACGACGCAGGAGGCGCAGGACCTCGTCTACCCCACGTACCAGGCGATGATGAACCAGATCGGACGCGAGCGCGGTTGGCA
>JBIIFR010000307.1:0-2677 GCA_044237215.1 Gaiellales bacterium | reverse complement strand
CGCCGACGTGGAGCTGCCGTTCCGCACGCATGCGGAGCTTCGGCAGGAGAACCTCGAGGGGCTCAGTCGGCAGCACCTGCAGCGCTTCCGTCACCTCGCAGTGCCGCAGCCTGGAGCGACGCTGCGTGATGCACCCGTGCTCGTGGATCCGGCCCGGCTCGACGTGCCCACGACGGTCGTCTGTACCGGCTTCCGGGCGGAGCAGGTGCGCGCCGCGGTCACGGAGGGCTACCCCTGGCTGGGTGGACTCGCCGAGCTGCACGACGTGACGTACGTCGATCTGCCCACGAGTCACTGGCCGATGTGGTCGAAGCCGCGCGAGCTGGCCGCGCTGCTCGCGGAGCTGGCGGACGCCGCCAGCTGAGCGGCGAACCCGTCCGTGACTGCGCGCTTTCCGGCCCGGTCAGCGACAGTCGGCGCTCGATCCGTGCTGCATGGGTACCGCGACCGTGGAGGCCGGGATTCCCGCCGGCGGTCTGCGACGCAGTGTCTGGCTGATCGCGCTGTCGCGGGCGATTCTCGTCACCGTCCGGACGGACCTCTTCACGGTGGGGTGCGCGCTGGATGACCTCGGCGGCCTCGCGGGGATCGGGCTGGTCCCGCTCTGGTCCGCGCCGCTGACCTTGGCGGCGTACGCTTTGCGTCATGGAGGCGCTCACCACCCGTATCCCGGGCCCCGCGCTGATGGGGGTCGTCAACGTCACGCCCGACTCGTTCTCGGACGGCGGCCGCTTTGTCGAGCGGGAGACCGCGATCACCCATGGCCTTGCGCTGGTCGCGCAGGGTGCGGCGATCGTTGACGTCGGTGGCGAGTCGACGCGTCCGGGTAGCGACGGCGTGGACGAGGCCGAGGAGCTGCGCCGCGTCGTCGATGTGGTCGCCGGCATCCGCGCCGCGAGCGGCGTGCCGATCTCGATCGACACCATGAAGAGCGGCGTCGCCGCGGCCGCCATCGCGGCGGGTGCGACGCTGGTCAACGACGTCACTGCCGGCACGTTCGATCCGCGCATCGTCGACGTCGTGCGCGACGCCGGCGTGGACGTCTGCATCATGCACATGCAGGGTCGCCCGCGCACGATGCAGGACGATCCGCGCTACGACGACGTGGTGCGTGAGGTGGGCGAGCACCTGGCCGCGCGGGTCGACGCGCTCGTGGCCGCCGGCATCGACCCGCGGCGGATCGCCGTCGATCCGGGCATCGGCTTCGGCAAGACGGTCGCACACAACGTCGCCCTGCTGGCGGGCACGCAGGCGCTGGGAGCGGCGACCGGCTGCCCGGTGCTGGTCGGTGTCTCGCGCAAGCGCTTTCTCGGCGACCTGCTCGGCGACCCCGACGGCGACCGCACGCTGGCCAGTGTGGCGGCGGGGCTCGCCGCCGTCGAGCGCGGCGCCTGGGCGCTGCGCGTGCACGACGTCGCGCCGCACGCCGAGGCCCTGGCGGTGCTGCGACCGGTGCTCGGATCTGCGACGGTGCCCGCATGACCCGTCAGCTCGCCATCCGTCTCGAGGGCATCGAGGTGTTCGCCTTCCACGGCGTGCTGCCCGAGGAGCGGGCGCAGGGCCAGCAGTTCCGCATCGACGTCGAGCTCGTGCCGAGCTCGGATCGCGCCTGCGACACGGATGCGCTGGGCGACGCCGTGGACTACGGCGCGGTCACCGAGCGCGTCGTGGCCATCGCCACCGGCGACCCCGTCGACCTGATCGAGCACCTGGCCGATCTGATCGCCGTCGAGCTCCTCCGGGTGTTCCCGATCGAGCGCGTCACCGTCGCCGTGCACAAGCCGCACGCGCCGATTGCGGCGCCGTTCTCCGATGTCATCGTGACGGTCGCCCGCACCGCATGATCGCGATGCCCGCGGTGGTCGGGATCGGCGGGAACGTCGGCGACGTCGCCGCGACGATCCGTGCCGCGCTCGGCGCCCTCGACGCCACCGACGGCATCCGCGTGGTCGCCGTCTCGTCGCTCTACCGCACCGCCCCGGTCGGCGGCGTCGAGCAGGCTGACTTCCTCAACGCGGCGGCGCTGCTCGGCTGCGGACTCGATCCTGTCGCGCTGCTGGAGCGCCTGCTCGAGGTGGAGCAGCTCCACGGTCGCACGCGCGACGTCCAGTGGGGGCCGCGCACGCTCGACCTCGACATCCTCTGGTACGCGGATATGGCGATCGCCGCGCCGGGCCTCACGATCCCGCACCCGCGGCTCCACGAGCGCCGCTTCGCGCTGCAGCCGCTGGTCGAGGTCGCGCCGACCGCCAGTGACGCGCACGGCACGCCGTACGCGGAGATCCTGCCCGGGCTGCCGCTCGACGGGGTCACCGTCGTCACGGCCCCGTCGCTCGTCTACGATCTCTCGTGATCCGACCGGCATAGCCAGGGAGTCGAACGTGTCGCATCTTGAGGACCTCGAGGAGTACGACGCCGAGCTCGAGCTCACGCTGAAGCGCGAGTACGCGACGGTGTTCGGGCTGTTCCGCTACTGCGTCCTGACGCAGGAGGCGACCTACCTCTGCAACAAGCTCGAGATGTCGATCGAGCACCAGCCGTCGTACCCGTTGTTCCATCTGAAGATGGAGGACGTGTGGGTGTGGGACAAGAACCGGCCGAGCCGGATCATCCCGCGCGCCGAGGTCCACACCACGCAGGATGTGACGGTCGAGGAGCTGAAGCCGGAGGTCGACGT
>JBIIFR010000305.1:0-2687 GCA_044237215.1 Gaiellales bacterium | reverse complement strand
ATGCCGAAGGAGGCCTCGAGCCGCACGCGGTCAGGGGCCAGACGGACGACCTCGCGGTCCGGCAGGTCGAACTCGTCGTTGATTTCGCCGACGATCTCCTCCAGCAGGTCCTCGAGCGTGACGATGCCGCTGGTTGAGCCGTACTCATCGACGACGATCGCCATGTGCGTCTTCGTGCGCCGAAAATCGGCCAGCAGCTCGTCGAGCTTCTTCGTCTCGGGAACGATCGGCACGGCGCGGACGCACGCCTCGATCGTCGGCTCCGTACCCACGCCGACGTGCTCGGCGAAGAGGTTGCGGATGTGGACCACGCCGATCAGGTCGTCCATCGACTCGCGGTAGACCGGATAGCGGGTGTACGGCGAGGCCAGTGCGCGGTCGATCGCCTCGGCGGCGGTCAGGTCGACGGGCATGCCCACGACGTCGGGCCGCGGCACCATCACCTGCTTGACCTCGGTTTCCGCGAAGTCGAACACCTTGTGGAGCAGCTGCTCCTCGGACTCTTCAAGTACGCCCTCCTCGTGTGAGGCGGAGATCAGCATCTTCAGCTCCTCCTCCGAGTGGACGAGGCGCATCTCGGAGGGCGACTCCAGCCCGAGCAGGCGGATCAGCGCCTCGCTGAGCCCGCGCAGCACCCAGATGAACGGCCAGAACAGCCACATGAAGACGGAGACCGGCAGGGCGACACTGAGCGCCACGGATTCCGCCCGCGACAGGGTTAGGGTCTTCGGGACGATCTCGCCGAGGACGACGTGCAGCGCGGTGATCAACGCGAAGGCGAGGATCACGCTGATCACGGCGACGGCGCCGTCGCCGAGCGCACCGAGGTTGCCGAGCACCCGCTCGAAGGCCGCCGACACGGCCGGCTCGCCCACGGCGCCGAGCGCCAGGGAGGAGAGCGTGATCGCCACTTGGAAGGCAGAGATGAAGCGGGCGGGGTCGTCGATCAGGTGGCGCACGCGCTTAGCGGCGCCCGACCCCTCCTCGACCAGCTCGTCGATGCGCGTCCGCCGGACGGCGACGAAGGCGTACTCGGCGGAGACGAAGAAGGCGTTCCACGCGACGATCAGGAGGATCCCGACGATCTCGAGGATGCTCAGCGTCGACACGATGCCTCCGTGCGACGCAGGCGGACCATTGAGCCCGGTTTGCCGGCCTTCGTGTTACAGCGTTCGTTCACGTCTGTTCGGAATGTATCAGCAGTGCTCCGGCGGACCGCCGTCAGGCATCGTCGCCGGCCACGATCCGGCCGGCCTGCGGGGCCGCCGGGTCGAGCTCGAGGGCGCGGCGGGCCGCGGCGCGGGCTTCGGGGGAGCGGCCGAGCCGGGACAGCGCGACGGCGCGCTGCTCGTGTCCGATCGCCGAGGCCGGCACGGCCTCCACGTGGCGCTCGGCCGCCGCCAGCGCCTCAGCTGGACGATCGGCCGCGAGCAGCGCCTCGATCAGCACGAGCCGGAGACCCTCATCGTCCTCCTGGACGGACAGCGCCAGCACCGCGGCGGTGGCGGCGAGGTCGGGCTGGCCGTCGGCGAGGAGCGAACGCGCCGCCGTCGAGAGGTGTCCGTGGTCGTCGTCGTGCAACGCGAGATCGCGACGCACCAGATCGGCCAGCGCCTCGCGGTCAACCTCGATCGGCCCCTCCGGCCCGCTGACCGTGGTCAGGGCACCGAGCTCGCGCAGCCGGGCAACGACGGCCGGATCGCCCGGCGTCAGCTCCAGCGCCTCGCGATAGGCGTCGATCGCGCGCGCATCGTCGCCGAGATCCTCGAGCACGCGGGCGCGATTGCGATGGAAGAGCGGCACCGCCGCGAAGACGCGCGCGACGGCGTCGAGCTCGGCGAGCGCGCCCTGCGGGTCGCCGGACTCCCGCAGCGCGGCGGCGCGATTGAGTCGCGCGGGCGCATCCTGCGGATCGATCGCCAGCACGGCGTCGACCTGGACGAGGGCGTCATCCCAGCGCTGCTCGGCGAGGGCCTGCTGCGCGAGCGCCTGCGGGCGCTGCTTGGCCGCGAGCCGGCGGTGTTCCGCCGCCAGCGGATGGTCCGGCTCCTCCTCCGCGAAGCGGGCGGCGAACCCCACGAGGTCCGCGGGCGTGGCCGCACTCGCATCCACGTCGACGGGCACCGCGACCTGCTCCAGCAGGCCGGCACGCGCCGCGGCGAGCGGGTCGAGGTCGAGCAGGATCCAGCCGTCCAGCATGCCGTCAGGGTACGCGAGGTGCGGGCCTTCCCCTCCGGGTTCGCTTCCGCTAGACTGCGTCCATCACCCACGGCAACGGTGTTGCCGTATCGCCAACACAGGGAGAGGCTCATCACATGTCCGTCCCCAGTTCCACCAAGTACCTGATCATCGGTGCCGGTATTCACGGCCTGTCGACGGGGTACCACCTCGCCAAGGAGCTCAAGGCGCGCGGCGCCGGCTCCGGTGCCGACATCACGATCATCGACAAGTCTGGCGTCGCCGCCGGCGCGTCGGGCATCGCCTGCGGTGTCGTCCGCAACAACTACTACCAGCCGGCCATGTCCGAGCTGATGGCGGCCAACGTCGAGGTGTGGGAGTCTGATCCCGAGACGTACCACTACCACGAGGTCGGCTACATCGCCCTCGGCCCCGAGGGCCAGGTCGGCGACCTCACCGAGGTCGCGGGTCGCCACGAGCAGATCGGCTACCCCTCCACGCTGATCACC
>JBIIFR010000304.1:0-2694 GCA_044237215.1 Gaiellales bacterium | reverse complement strand
CGGCTGCGGCGCAGCATGGCGTGCAGCTGCGCGACCTGCGCACATCGCCCAAGGGCCTCACCATCCCGCGCGCCGACCTCTCGCGTCCCGCCGGCATCCGCGTCGTGCACACGGTCGGCACCGACTGCGCGATCGGCAAGATGTCGACGGCGCTCGAGCTCACCGATGGCGCCTGCGCCCGCGGTCGCAAGGGCGTCTTCGTCGCCACGGGCCAGACCGGCATCGCGATCACGGGGTGGGGGATCGCCGTCGACCACGTCATCGCCGACTACGTCAACGGTGCCGCCGAGTCGCTGATCGATCAGGGCGCCGAGCACGGCGACCTGCTGTTTCTCGAGGGGCAGGGCTCGCTCCTGCACCCGGGCTACAGCGCCGTCACGCAGGGTCTTCTGCATGGCTCGCAGCCGGACGTCCTCGTTCTGCAGCATCTCGCGGGCCAGACCCACAACGACGACTACCCCTCGCGTCCGATTCCGCCGCTGCGCGACGTGATCGCCCTGTACGAGCTGTCGGCCAGCGCCGTGCGCCCGGCGGCGGTCGCAGCGATCGCGCTGAACACGAAGCACCTCGACGACGCAGGCGCCCGGCAGGCGATCGCGACCGCTGAGGCGGAGACAGGTCTGGTGGCCGACGACGTCGTGCGCTACGGCCCGGACCGCCTGCTGGACGCGGTGCTGGCCGCCGTCGACGCGCTGTGACGGAATCGTTACCGCGCGGCGCTTGACACGAACACCTGTTCGGCCTAACGTACCGAACATATGTTCGACATCCGAATACTCCGCTCGGTGGGCCTGCTGCTCGCCATCCTGTCCCTCGTCCTCGTGATCGGCCTGCGTACCGCCCCAGACAGCCAGGGCGGGCAGGAACCGCAGGCCTATATCGTCCAGCCGGGCGATTCGCTCTGGTCGATCGCCGAGGCGATCAGCGGTGCCGATCCGCGCGAGACGGTGGGGGGGATCAAGGAGCTCAACCACCTGCAGGGCTCCACGATCCAGGCCGGCCAGACGCTGCTCCTGCCGGTCTCCTGAGCCCACGGCGACCAACGTGAATGTTGGCGTTGTGTTGCGCTCAAGCCGGATTGCAGCCCCGAATATGGGCAATTCGTTAGGACTCCGGCAGGATTCCCAACGCGGGGTAGCGGTGGGGCGGGGAACGGGGAATCCTCCAACCATCATGACTGTCACCGCAGAGCCCAAGCGCGCCAAGCGCACCGCCCGTACGCTCACCGTCGTCGAGCCGGATGCCGTGTTCGACGCGCCCGTCGTTGCCGAGAAGATCGACGACTCGTTCGACGAGACGCCCGAGGTCGACCTGCTCTTCACGTACGTCCGCCAGATCGGCGACGGGCGTCTGCTGACGGCCGGTGAGGAGGCCGCGTTGGCCCGCCGGAAGGACGCCGGCGACATGCGCGCCAAGCAGGAGCTGATCGAGCGCAACCTGCGCCTCGTGATGTCGATCGCGCGTCCGTATAGCGCCGCCTCCGGTGTGCCGCTGCTCGATCTCATCCAGGAGGGCAACGTCGGTCTCATGCGTGCGGTCGAGAAGTTCGATCACACCAAGGGCTTCAAACTCTCGACGTACGCCACCTGGTGGATCAAGCAGGCCATCAGCCGCGCGATCGCCGATCAGGGCCGCACGATCCGCCTGCCTGTCCACGTCGTCGACAATCTCAAGCGCGTCCGCAAGGCCGACCGTCGGCTCCGTCAGGAGTTGGGGCGCCCGGCGACGGCGGAGGAGTTGGCCGCCGCGACTGGTCTCGGTCTGAAGAAGGTGGCCTCGCTGCTCGACATCGTCGAGGATCCGGTGTCGCTCGACGTCAGCGTCGGTGACGGTGACTCCGACATCGCCGATCTCGTCGAGGATCCGCACGCCGTGCGGCCGGACGAGGCGATTACGGACGGCAGCTTCTCGACCGAGCTCCAGCAGGCGCTCGATCAGCTGCACGAGCAGGAGCGCCAGGTCGTCGAGCTGCGCTACGGCCTCGACGGCAGCGGCGCTCGCACGCTCGATCAGGTGAGCTCCGAGCTGGGCTGCACCCGCGAGCGCGTCCGGCAGGTGGAGGGGCGTGCGCTGAGCACGCTGGCGAAGGCCAACCCCGAGCTGCGCGAGTATCTGGCGCTCAGCGCGTAGTCCGGCGGGGCTGGATTACTCAACGCGACATCGGGCCGACCGCGGGCCGTAGAATCCATCAGGTGAGCACTCCCCCTGAGCGGATGCGGGTCTACCGCTTCGAGGAGCCCCTCGGCGATAACCTCGGCCCGCGGCGTCCGGCCCGGCGACGCCGTCGGTTTCCCGCCGTCCTGATCCTGCTGGGTCTGGCTGTGCTCGGCCTCCTCGTCGGCGGAACGCTCTACCTCGGACGCGACACCGGCGCGCAGATCCCAGCCGGCACACGGATCGATGGCGTCAACGTCGGCGAACTGACCGTGCCGGAGGCCAAGGCCAAGATCCGGGCGCACGGCCAGCAACTGGTCGACCGCGGGCTCGTCTTCGTCGCCGACGGCAACCGCTTCGAGGTTGAGCCGGCGGCCATCCAACTGCGCCCGAACGCGCAGATCGCCGTGCGCACGGCGCAGGCCGATTCGACCTTCGTCGAGCGCGTCGCCGGGCGCCTCGGCTTCGGCGCGACACGCGACATCCCGCTGACGTACCTGTATAACCGGCGCGAACTGGGCCAGACGCTGCTGCCGGTGC
>JBIIFR010000019.1:0-10134 GCA_044237215.1 Gaiellales bacterium | reverse complement strand
CGGCTGCAGGTCGCCTACGACGGTACGGCGTTCGCCGGCTGGGCCCCGCAGCCGGAGGCGCGCACCGTCGCCGGCGAGCTGGCGCGCTCGCTCGATGCGCTGCATGCGGTGCGCGGCGAGCTCGTCGTCGCCGGCCGGACCGACGCCGGCGTCCACGCCAGTGGCCAGGTTGCCAGCATCCAGCGCGAGGCCGGACCGCCGACCGCCTCGCTCGCCCGGGCCCTCAACGACCAATTGCCGCCCGACATCGCCGTTCTGTCGGCGGAGGACGTCGACGCCGACTTCAGCGCCCGCTTCTCCGCCGTCAGTCGCTCGTACACCTACGACGTCCGACTCGGGCCGCTGCGCAATCCGCTGCGCAGCCTGCGCGAGCTCCACGAGCCGCGACGCCTCGAGCGCGCGCTGCTCGACCGCTTCGCGGCCGAGCTCGTTGGGACCCACGACTTCACGGCGTTCACCCCGGCTGAGACGGAGCACCGCACCTTCACACGGACGATCCACGCCGCGCGCTGGGTCGACACCGACGGCGGCCTCCAATTCCAGGTCACCGCCAACGCGTTCCTCCGCCACATGGTCCGCACCCTCGTCGGCACGATGATCGTGACAGCCCGTGGCGACAGCGGGACCGACCCGGACAGCTTTGCCGCCCTGCTCGCGGGACGACCGCGCGAGGAGGCGGGCTGGACCGCGCCGCCGCATGGCCTGTGCCTCGTGCGCGTCGACTACTGAGGAGGGGCTGATGCTCGGTGAGTGTGCGTGCGCGGCCATGGAGCCAGCATGGGTGCGGCGCGGTATCGTGGACCCGCATGCGCGTGCTCCTGACGAACGACGACGGCATCGATTCGCCGGGGCTCCACGCATTGGCGCGTGCGCTCGCGAGCGTGGCCGAGGTGATGGTCGTCGCACCAGCGCAGAACCAGAGTGCCGTCGCGCGCAGCATCACCATCCGTGGCACCCTCGAAATCGAGGAGCGGGAGGTAGCGGGTGCCACGGCCGCCTACGCCGTCAGCGGGACGCCGGTCGACTGCGTGCGCTTCGCTGAGGCAACCGAGCCGGGGTCGAGCTTCGACCTGGTTGTGGCCGGTGCCAACCTCGGTCTCAACCTCGGTGATGACGTTACCTACTCGGGTACCGTCGCCGCCGCCATGGAGGGCGTGCTACTCGGTACCCCGGGTCTTGCCGTCTCCCAGCAGTCCACGGGCGGCGAGCTCCATCACACGCGCGACGGCCAGTACGAGTTCGCGACGGCCGAGCGCATCGTGCCGCGCCTGGCCGAGTTGCTCGCTGCGGGCGACCTCGGCCGCGATGTCCTGCTCAACGTCAACTGCCCGACCGGCACGCCGCAGGGCATCCGGGTCTGCAAGCTCGGTCGGCGCATCTGGGCCGACCAGATCGAGCTCGCCGAGGAGCACGAGGGCAAGCGCCGCTTCCGGCTCTACTCCGGTGATGCCGACTACCATCGCGCGCCCGGCACCGACTTCGAGGCGGTTGGGGAGGGCTGTGTTGCGCTCACGGTGCTGCACGTGGACCTCGAGCATCCCAACAGCGCGGTGCTGCTCCGTGGCGTCGAGGGGCTCCTGGAAGGTCGGTAGCCTCGGGTCAGTGGCCTGTCGGTGCGTGCCGCCTATGCGTCGTCCTGCCAGGCGTTGGGGGCGGAACCGGATTGCTCCTCGACCACGAGGTCCAGGCGGGAGGGCGGCGGCAGGTCGTCTCGCTCCTCCCCATCGAACCTGTGCTCGCGGAGCAGGACCTGGGCGACGCGGAGGCGGTCGATGGCGGAGGGGGCGGCGGCGCCGATGAGCTGGCCGTCGGCCAGCCAGTCGCAGATCTCGTCGAGCAGGTCACAGGCGGCGATCAGGGAAGCGCCCGGCGAAAATTCGGGGTCGCCGCCGGTCACGTTGAGGACCAGGGCCGCCGCCAACTCGTCGCCGTCCATGCGCAGCACATCGCCACGGCGGGTCTTCCAGGCGGCGCCGGTGACAGGTGCGGACAGGAGACGTGCAGCCTGGGCCTGGCCCATCGCCAGCCGGGCCTGCCCGCCGCGCAGTCGCCCCTCACGCAGCAGGCGTTCGACGCCGAGGATCAGCAGCAGCCCAAACGCCGTGCGGCGGCGGCCGCGCTCGATCACCGGCGAGGGCGCCGACCAGTAGATCTGGCGCTGCAGGGGAGTAAGCGAGGAGTTCGACATCAGTGGAAGCGTAGACCCGACCGCACTGCCTTTCGATGACGGAGCGCCGCCGGATGGGCGCGCTACGTTGCCTGCATGCACGCCCTTCGCTGGCCCGTGGTCCTGTTCGACCTCGATGGCACCGTGCTCGACACCGTCGAGCTGATTCGCGCGTCCCACGAGCACGCCCTGCGCGAGGTCCTCGGCAGCGCGCCATCCGACGACGAGATCATGGCCGGCATTGGCACGCCGCTGATGGAGCAGATGGAGAAGTTCAGCCCCGACGACGCTGAGGAGCTGTTCCACACGTACCGCCGCTGGAACCACGCCAACACGGCGCGTCTGATCCGGCGCTACGAGGGCATCGAGGAGCTGCTGCTCGAACTCGAGGAGGAGGGCGCACGGCTCGGCATCGTCACATCCAAGATGAAGGACGCCGTCGATCTCGCCTGGGCCGCCTTGCCGTCGCCGATCGTCTGGGATGTGATCATCACGACCGAGGACACGCCCGTCCACAAACCGCACCCGGCACCCGTACTGAAGGCGCTGGAGCGGCTGGGCGCGACCCCTGAGCAGGCCGTCTACATCGGCGACTCGCCGTTCGACCTGCAGTCCGCCAACGCCGCCGGCTGCGCCGCGATCGGCGTGACGTGGGGCGTGTTCAAACGCGACGTGCTCGCGCAGGAGGATCCGATCGCGATCGTCGACACGCCGGCCGAGTTGCTCGAGGTGCTGGCCGGGTGAGCGTCGAGCGCGTCGAGGAGCTGACAGCGCAGCTGCGCGCCTGGGATCGCGCGTACTACCTCGAGGACGCGCCGGTCGTCGACGATGCCACCTACGACGCCGCGCTGCGCGCGCTGCGCGAGCTCGAGGCGGCGGATCCCGGCCTCGTACGACCCGACTCGCCCACGCAGCGTGTCGGCGGCGGGGTCGCAGCGGGCTTCACCGAGACGCCGCATCTGCGGCCGATGCTGTCACTCGCCAACGCGCGCGACGACGATGAGCTCCTCGCCTGGGATCAGCGCCTCGAGAAGCAGCTCGCCGAGGCCGGGCACGAGGGTGAGCCCGTGTTCATCGTCGAGCCGAAGATCGATGGACTCGCGCTGTCGCTCGTCTATCGCGACGGCCTGCTCGAGCGAGCCGTCACCCGCGGCGATGGCGAGCGCGGCGAGGACGTCACGACCAACGTCCGCACGATCCGCGCGGTGCCGCTGTCGCTCGACGATCCGCACCCGCCGGCGCTGATCGAGGTGCGCGGCGAGTGCTACATCCCGCTCGAGGCCTTCAAACGCCTCAACGAGGAGCGTCTCGATGCCGGGCTCCCCGTCTACATGAACCCGCGCAACACCGCGGCGGGATCGCTGCGGCAGCTCGATCCCGCGATCACGGCCGAGCGACCACTGTCGTTCTGGAGCTACGCGATCGGCGCGCTTGAGGGCATCGAGTTCCACTCGCACCATGAGGCACTCGGATGGCTCGCAGCGCGCGGGTTCCCCGTCAATCCGCGGATCGCGACGATGACCGGTATCGAGGCGGTGCGCGAGGCCTGCCACGCGATCGAGCGTGACCGCGAGGCGCTCGGCTACGACATCGACGGCGCCGTGGTGAAGGTCGACAGCCTCGCGCTCCAGGCCGCGCTGGGCGCGGTCGGCCGCGACCCCCGCTGGGCGATCGCCTTCAAGTTCCCGCCGACCACGCGCACCACAAAGCTGCTCGCGATCGAAATCAACGTGGGGCGGACAGGCGCACTCAATCCCTTTGCCGAGCTGGAGCCCGTCGAGGTCGGCGGCGTCGTCGTGCGGCACGCCACGCTGCACAACGAGGAGGACATCAACCGCAAGGACATCCGCGTCGGCGACACCGTCATCGTGCAGCGCGCCGGCGACGTGATTCCGCAGGTGATCGGCCCGGTGCTCGAGGATCGCAGCGGCGACGAGCAGGTCTTCAAGATGCCCACCGACTGCCCCGCCTGCGGCGAGCCGGTCGTCAAGAACGAGGAGGACGCGAAGCACTTCTGCGTCAACCCGCGCTGTCCGAGCCGTGATGTCGAGGGCATCAAGCACTTCATCTCGCGCAGCGCGATGGACATCGACGGCGTCGGCGAGAAGCTCGTCGACCGCCTCTACGAGCTGGGGCTCGTGCGGCGCTCGAGCGACCTCTACGCACTGACCGTCGACGACCTGCTGCCGCTCGAGGGCTTTCAGGAGACCTCAGCCAACAACACGGTCGCCGCCATCGCCGCCTCGCGGGCACGGCCGTTCGGCAACGTGCTGTTCGGCCTCGGGATCCCGCACGTCGGCCTGATCACCGCGCAGGCACTCGCGCGCGCGTTCGGCTCGATGGAGCGGCTGATGCAGGCCGGTGCCGACGAGATCGCCGAGGTCGAGGGCGTCGGCCCCGTCATCGCCGAGGCGGTTGCGGGCTGGTGTGCGGATCCGGAACGGCAGGCAGAGGTCGCGGCGCTGCGTGAGGCAGGCGTGACCCTCGCGCTGTCCGCCGACGAGCTGCCGATCGCCGACGGACCGCTGAGCGGCATGACGATCGTGGTGACGGGAACGCTCGAAGGCTTCAGCCGCGACGAGGCGAAGGCGGCGATCGAGCAGCTCGGTGGCAAGACGACCGACTCGGTCTCCAAGAAGACGTCGTACGTGGTCGTCGGCGCCTCGCCCGGCTCGAAGGTGGCCAAGGCCGAGCAGGCGGGCGTGCCGATCCTCGACGAAGCGGGCTTTCGAGCGCTGCTCGGCCGCTGACCGGCGATCAGCTTTGCTTTGGCGCCAGGCACCAAAGCAAAGCTGGATGGCCGGCTCGGGGACCGTTGGTGGGACGGGTCTCCCATTGGTGCTTGCCGGCTTTGCATCGGTGCCTGGCACCAAAGCAACGTTGATCGTCGGTCAGTTGTGGGCGGGCACGATGAAGCCGTCGGTGTCGATGCGTGCACCGATCGCGGTCTCTGTGCCGAGCGGGCAGGTCGGCACTCCGGCTGGTCCGCGGATGATCAGGCGCTCGGCCTCGATCGTGGCCGTGTGGTCGGGTAGCGGCAGGCCGTAGGCGTCGAAGCGGTGGCGGTGCGGCTGGTTCATCGCGGCCGGCACGATCAGTCGCGGATCGGCGACCGCATGGAGGACCGTCGTCCCGCTGAGTTGCAGCTGGGCGCAGAGCTCGGTCGCGACAAAGCCGTCGGCGACGAGCAGGCAGCGAGCCGGCGGGGCGGTGCTGTTGCGGCCGAGCCGGCGGGCGAGGCCGGCCAGGAAGCGCGGACCGCTCGCGCCCGGCTCAGGCAGACCCGCGATGTCGACGCACGAGGCGATGATCACCCCAGGGCGGATCATCGGGGCATCGGCGAGCTCGCCCACTGCCACCGGCGCGCCCACCTCGAGCGCGGCCAGCGCGAGGGCGAGCAGCCACGGCTGGTCGAGCGCGGCCGCGATCAAGACCGGTTCGTCGGGCCGCAGCAGATCACCGACCTGCTGAAACGCATGCATCGCGGCGTGCAGCTGGGCGAGGCTGAAGGCGGTCCCGTCGCCGCCGATCACCGCGAGCTGGTCGTCACGGCGCTCGGCCGAGCGCAGCGCCAGCGCCTCGGGGTGGAGCGCGGCGTGAAGGACGCCGTGGGCGGCGAGGCGCTCCAGGGCGCGGCCGCCGTCGCTCGTGGCTGCGGACGGCACGGCGACCTGGTCGACGCCGGTCTGCTGGGCCAGAGCGGCGGCGCGCACGGGGGTGGCGACGAGAGCGGCCGCGAGCGGAGGCTGCGCCAGACCCAGACGCACGGTCAGGCCCGCCTCAAGGGCAGCGACCGCGAACGTCAGGGCCTCGCTGGTGGCGGCATGCTCAAGGGCGAACACGCTCTCCGGCGGCCGGTCGAGCTCGAGCAGGGCATTGGCCAGCTCGCGAACGCGCGTCTCGAACAGCGGGCGGTCGAGTACCCGCCAGAGCGCGCCGCTGCGCGTCCAGAGGGCGGTGGAGGGCTGCGGCGCGTGCATGCTGGCGCGAGGGTACCCGTTAGACGGGGTTGACGACGGGCAGGAACGAGGTGGTGATGCCGAAGCGCTCGGCGGCGGCACGGCCGAGCGCCTGCACGCCGACCGTCTCCGTCGCGTTGTGGCCCGCCGCGATCAGGTGGACTCCGAGCTCTCGCGCCAGGTAGGCCGAGTCCTCACGCGGCTCGCCGGTGACGAAGGCGTCGAGGCCGAGCGCGGCGGCCTGGCGGATGTCCTTGGCCGCGCCGCCGGACACGATGCCGAGCGTGCGCACGGGGTGGTCGCCGCCGGACAGCACGAGCGGGGTGGAGCCGAGGTGCGCGCCGAGGGTGCTGGCAACCTCGGCGACGGGTGTGGGGGCGGGCAGTGCGCCCTGCACCCCGAGGAGGATGCCGCCATGCTCGCCGAACGGCGCGCGGTCGCGGAGGCCGAGCAGCTCGGCGAGGCACGCGTTGTTGCCGAGCGTGGGGTGCGCGTCGAGCGGGAGGTGGTACGCGATCAGCGACAGGTCGCCCGCGAACAGCGTCTGCAGGCGGCGGCGCTCGAGGGCGCCGATGACCGGGTCATCGCCCTGCCAGAAGAGGCCGTGGTGCACGAGCAGCGCCTGAGCGCCGTCCGCGATCGCGCGCTCGATCACCTCGAGCGAGACCGACACCGCAGTCGCAAGCTGCGTCACCTCGGCTGCGCCCACGACCTGCAGGCCGTTGGGGCCGTAGTCCGAGAACGAGTCCGCGGCGAGCGTCTCGTCCAACCAGCTCACGAGATCCGCGAGCCGCATGGGGATCAGCCGGGCTCTCCGGCTCCGAGCGGCAACCCGTCGGAGCCCGCCGGAATCGCCATCGACTCGATCTGGTCGACGAGGCGCAGCCCCGTCGCATCGACCTCGAGGACGTCGCCGTTCTGGCCGACGTGGACGTTGGTCGGAGCCACGCCGTTCTCGATCGCGAGCTCGGCCTGCGCGCGCAGCATGGCCTCCTCGCCGTGCACCGGAATGACGGACTGGGGACGCAGCATGCGGATCATCTCGCTGATCTCGTCGGCGCGGGCGTGGCCCGAGACGTGGATCGCGGCATCATGGTGCGTGACGACGCGCGCACCGCGCATGCGCATCATGTTCTGCATCTCCTCAACGGGTCCCTCGTTGCCGGGGACCGGGCGGGAGGCGAAGATGACGGTGTCACCGTTGCCGATGTGGAGGTCCGGGTGCTCGCCGCGCGAGGCGCGTCCGAGCACGGCGAACTCCTCGGCCTGCGAGCCGGTGCAGAGGACCATCGACTTGACGCCCGCGATGTCGCGGCGGGACAGCGTCGGCAGGTTCGTGGCCATCACCTCGTGCAGGCGCTCCGCGATCTTGACGTTGCGGCGGATCGAGCGGCCCAGCAGCATCACCTGACGGTGCGTGCGGTCCGCGGCGCGCATGGCGTGGTCGATCCGGTCGATCTGCGACGAGAAGCTGGTCAGGATGACGCGCCCTGCCGCCTCGTCGATGACGTCGTTGAGCGGCTCGATCGTGGTGGCCTCGGACGGCGTGCGTCCCGGCAGCTGGGCGTTCGTCGAATCGCCGAGCATCGCGATCACGCCGGCGTCGCCGAGTGCGGTGAGGCGCTTGCGGTCGACCTGACGGCGGACGTCCTGGCCGGTCGCGTCGAGCTTGTAGTCGCCCGTGTGCACGAGCGTGCCGACCTTCGTATGCAGTGCGATCGCGGTCGGATCGGGGATCGAGTGGGCGACGCGGATGAACTCGGCGGTGATGGAGCCGATCTCGACCAGCTCGCCCGGCTGCACGACGACGAGCGGGGGCAGCGGGAGATCGTGCTCCGACAGCTTCGCCTCGACCATCGCGATGGTGAACGGCAGGGAGACGATGCGGCCGATCGGCGTACCCGTCCGGATCAGGTGGGCGAGGGCTGCGACGTGGTCATCGTGAGCGTGCGTGATCAGCACCGCGTCGACCGGCTTGCCGCGCATCACGCGGACGTCCGGCAGGAAGATGTCCACGCCGAGGCCGCGGTCGTCGCCGTGCGGGAAGCCGATGCCGCAGTCGATCACGATGCGGATGCCGTCATGCTCGACGACGGTCATATTGCGCCCGACTTCGCCGAGTCCGCCGATGGGGGTAATGCGAATCGGATCAGTCACGCGGCACACCGTACCGGGAGACCGCCTTCCTCGCGCCGGGCGCCTTGGGGGATGCGCCCGGTCGCCTGCCGGTGTTCTGCAATACTCCTCGCGCTCGGGGTGTGGCGCAGCCTGGTAGCGCGCTCCGTTCGGGACGGAGAGGTCCGCAGTTCGAATCTGCGCACCCCGATGAGCTGGTAGGGGGCGACGATCCCGGGTCGTCCCGCACCTAGGCTATGGGCATGCCCTACGGCTGGCCCTACGCAGTGCTCGTCCTGCTGCAGGCGGCAGTGATCCCGCTGGTGCGCGATCCGTCGCTCCTGCCGCGCATTCCGCGGCACCCGCTGCTCGGCCTCCTGCCGCTCGTCACGATCGGCGGCGGCGTGATCGTGCTCGGCGCGGTCCCGGGAGCCGTCGCCGCGGTCACGACCCTCGCCGCGTTCGCCGTGCCGCCGCTGGCGCTCCTCGCCGTGCTCCACGTGCGCCGCTGGGCGGTGCCGTTGGCGATCGTCTCGCCGCTGCTCTGGCTGCTCGCCTGGCGGCTGCCGGAGAGCGGCTGGACGGAGCTGGCCGGCGACCTGCTGATCGTGTTGGCGGGCGTGTCGCTGGGGCGTCTGACGGGATGGATCGCGCCGCGGGCCGCGCTCGTCGTCGGTGTACTCGTCGCGACGATCGTCGACATCTACCAGGTGCTGACCGTCCAGGTCGGTCCCGTGGCCCAGGCGCTGGGCGCTGCGGTCCCGCCCCGTGGCCTTCCGGGACTGCAGCAGCTCGAACTGCTCGGCGCCTCGATGGGCTGGGGCGATGTGTACCTGGCCGCGCTGGTCGGGGCGATCGTCGCCACGAGCGTTCGCGCCACGACGCTCGGCTGCGCCCTCGGGGGACTCGCGTTTGGGCTCCTCTTCGGCACGCTCGACCTCCTGCCCGCGACCGTGCCGGTGACCGTCGGCCTGCTGGCAGCCGGCGTGGTGGAGCACCGTCGCGTCCGCGTCTGGCTGAGTACGGCGGGCGGGGCCCGAAAAGCCCGTACGATGACGCCAGACAAGGAGGCCTGACCAGCCATGGCGACAACGATCAACCTCGACGAGCACCTCCTCATCGGAGGCTCCTGGACCGACGCGACGGGCGGTGCCCGCTTCGACGTCACTGACCCCGCGACCGGCAACAAGGTCGGCTCGATGCCGAACGGCACGGAGGCCGACGTCAAGGCCGCGATCGATGCCGCCGCTGCAGCGCTGCCCGGCTGGCGTTCCACGCCGGCCATCCAGCGGGCCCGCATCCTGCGCAAGGCCGCCGACCTGATGCGCGAGCGCGCCGACGAGATCGCGACGACGATGACGTCGGAGCAGGGCAAGGCGCTCGTCGAGGCCAAGGGCGAGGTCGAGTACGCCGCCAGCTTCTTCGAGTGGTTCGCCGGCGAGGCCGAGCGCGTCTACGGCGAGATCGCCCCGCCGATGAACACCAACAACCGCGTGCTCGTGCTGCGCCAGCCCGTTGGCGTCGTCGCCGCGATCACGCCGTGGAACTTCCCGGCCGCGATGATGACCCGCAAGCTCGGCCCCGCGATGGCTGCTGGCTGCACCAGCGTCGTCAAGCCCGCCAGCGCCACGCCGCTGACCGCGGCGCTCGTGCTGCGCTGCATCGAGGATGCCGGCGCCCCCGCCGGCGTGGTCAACCTCGTGACGTCGCGCGATGCCGGCATGGTCGCGAACACGATCTTCACCGACGCCCGCGTGAAGAAGATCTCCTTCACGGGCTCCACCGAGATCGGCAAGGACCTGATCCGCGCCTCGGCCGAGCAGGTCAAGCGCCTCAGTCTCGAGCTCGGCGGCCACGCGCCGTACATCATCTTCGACGACGCCGATCTTGACG
>JBIIFR010000303.1:0-2703 GCA_044237215.1 Gaiellales bacterium | reverse complement strand
TGGTCGCGTTCTTCAGTTGGAATATCCTCAACGAGGGCAACGTCACCGGCGCCGCTCAGAAGAGCGGACAGCATGTGCACATCATCGGGTACCAGTACGGCTGGAAGTACACGTACCTGAACGAGGGCATCGGGATCAAGGAAAGCCCCGACCTCGTGGTACCGGTCAATGTGCCGATCGCCTTCGACATCACCACGATGGACGTCATGCATTCCTTCTGGGTGCCCGCGTGGCGCATGCAGATGGGTGCTACGCCGGCCCAGACCAACTACACGTCGATCACGCCGAACAAGATCGGCGAGTACGACATCGTCTGCGCCTTCCTCTGCGGTACCGGCCACACGCAGATGAACAGCGCCGTTGAGGGAGGGCTCGTGACCAAGGTCCGAGTCGTCTCCCAAGCCGATTTCGACGCCTGGGTCACTGAGACCAAGGCCAAGGCGGCTGCCGCGTGAACCCCCTTCAGTATCTGATGACTACGACCCGGGGAGGGTTTGCCCGATGACCGCTGTACTGCGCCCCACGCTCGCGCGCTGCCTCTGGACCACGCCGCTATTCGCTGCGATCGCCGTCATCGTCACCTTCTCGGCCCGCTCGATCTTCGGCATGGATCCGGTCATGCAGGAGAACACCTTCCTGACCGTCGCCTACATCTTCGGCTCGATCGGCTTCATCGTCGGTATCGGTGGCATGGACTACTGGTGGACCTGGATCACGGGCGGCGAGCTCGACGAAGAAGACCACTCGCAGCACGGGGCCAAGTCGTGGCAGGACTACTTCAAGTTCAACACCGATCACAAGGTGATCGGCATCCAGTACATCGTCTTCACATTCATCATGTACCTGGTCGGCGGCCTCTTCGCGGAGGTCTTCCGCGCGGAGCTCGCCAAGCCCGGCATGCAGTCGATCACCAACGGCCAGTACAACGAGCTGATCTCCTCGCACGGCACGATCATGATCTTCACCTTCATGGTCCCGGTCTTCGCAGGCATCGGCAACTACGTGATCCCGCTGATGATCGGCGCGAAGGACATGGCCTTCCCGCGCCTCAACGCGGTCTCCTTCTGGCTGCTGCCGCTCGCGGGCATCATCCTGCTGTCGGCGTGGATGTACGGCTCGTACGACACCGGCTGGACTGCCTACCCCACCCTGCAGGATCAGAGCCCCTTCGGCCAGACGCTGTTCCAGATCGGCGTGATCATCGCGGGCAGCTCGTCGATCGCCACGGCGGTCAACTTCCTCGTCACGATCGTGGCGATGCGCGCCCCCGGCATGACGCTGTTCCGCATGCCGCTGCTCTGCTGGGCCAACCTCGCCACCTCCGCGCTCGTCGTTGCCGCCACCCCGTTCGTCGCCGGCGCGATGTTCATGGCGATGTTCGACCGCGAGATGGGCACGCACTTCTTCACCACCGAGGGCGGAGGCACGGCGCTCGCCTACCAGCACATCTTCTGGTTCTACTCGCACCCAGCCGTCTACATCATGGTCCTGCCCGGCTTCGGCATCATCAGTGAGGTGATCGCCACGCACGCGCGCAAGCCGGTCTTCGGCTACCGCGCAGTGGCGTTCTCGTCTGCGGGCATCGCCGTCCTCGGCTTCTCGGTCTGGGCGCACCACATGTTCGCCTCGGGCATGCAGTCGTGGCTGCGCGTGCCGATCATGCTCGCGACCCTGCTGATCGCGGTGCCGACCGGGATCAAGATCTTCTCGTGGGTCGGCACGCTGTGGGGCGGCGTCGTCCGCCTGACCACGGCCAACCTGTTCGCGATCGGCTTCATCGTCGCCTTCGTGATCGGCGGCCTGTCCGGCGTCATGCTGGCCTCGGTGCCGTTTGACCTCTCGATCACGAACTCCTACTTCATCGTCGCCCACTTCCACTACGTGCTGTTCGGCGGCTCGGTGCTGACCGTGTTCGCCGGCTTCTACCACTGGTTCCCGAAGGTGACGGGCCGGATGTACGACGAGAAGCTCGGCAAGTGGCACTTCTGGATCACGTTCATCGCGCTCAACGGCACCTTCTTCCCCATGCACTACCAGGGGCTCGAGGGCATGCCGCGCCGCGTTGCGGACTACGCGCCGCAGTTCGGCTGGAGCAACACGGTGATCACGATCTCGGCCTTCATCCTCGGTGCCAGCACGCTGATCTTCGTCTACAACATGATCCACTCGGCGCGCCACGGCAAGCCGGCCGGCGACAACCCGTGGGGCAGCCTCACGCTCGAGTGGATGGTGTCGTCGCCACCGCCGACCTTCAACTTCGACACTACGCCGCGCGTCGTTGGCGGTCCCTACCGCTACGGCGAGGATGGCGTCAAGCACGCCGTCTTCCCCGATGAGCAGCCCGTCGAGACGGAGCGGGTCGGCGCGTAGCGCTGACCGCAGAGGAGCATCGCCATGGCTGCCGCCGATATGAGCACCCCGAAGATCCAGCCCTACAAGACGAATCTCAACGTCTGTGTGATGGGGTTGATCATCTTCCTCGTCTCCGAGCTCGCGTTGTTCGGTGCGTTCTTCATGTACTACGCGAACCTGCGGCTCGCCCGCGGTGTCGAGTGGCCGGGCGACTTCCACATCCCTGCCGAAGCGACGTCGATCAACACGTTGATCCTCGTCGTCTCCTCGTTCACCTGCGAGTTCGCGCTGCTGTCCCTCGACAAGAAGGGCAAGGGCAGTCGCGTCTTCGCGTGGCTGTTCGTGACGTTC
>JBIIFR010000302.1:0-2705 GCA_044237215.1 Gaiellales bacterium | reverse complement strand
CGGGGCGGCCCCCCGGCGCCGGCTACGTCGTCTCGAGCTCGACCAGCAACTTGCGGTAGGAGGCCAGGCGCGCCGGCTCAACGAGGCGCTCCACCGCGCAGCCCTCGTCGCCGACGTGCCGACAGTCCGTGAAGCGGCACTGCTCGGAGGCCTCGGCGATGTCGCCGAAGGCCTCGGCCAGATCGGCCGGGGTGATGCCGGCCAGCGAGAAGCTGCGGATGCCGGGCAGATCGATCAGCGAGCCGCCCGTCGGCAGGTCGAGCCAGGTGGCGGTCGTCGTGGTGTGCCGGCCGCGGCCCGACAGCTCGTGGATCGCGCCCGTCACCTGGCCACCGCCGGTCAGCGCATTGACGAGCGTGGACTTGCCGACGCCGGAGTGCCCCACGACCGCGGCGGTCCGTCCCGCCAGGAGCCGACGGACGGGCTCGGCACCCGCGGCCGTCCGCACGTCGATGACGACGCCGTCCACACCGATCGCCCGGTAGTCGGCGAGCACGACCTCCGGATCCTCGGCCGCGCGGCCGGCCAGATCGGACTTGGTAATCGCCAGCAGCGGCTCCATGCCGCCCCGCCAGGCCGACACGAGGATGCGGTCGATCAGGCCGCGCCGCAGCGGCGGGTCGGCGATCGAGGCGACGATCAGCACGCACTCGGCGTTGGCCGCCAGCACCTGGACCTTCATCGCCCGCTCGCCCTCGGAGCGCATGCGCTGCTGACGTCGCAGCTCGGTCGTGCGGGGCTCGATCACGTCGATGCGCCCGCCCTCCTCCGCCTCGATCAGGAGCTGGACGCGATCGCCGGCAACCGGGCGCCGATCGAGCCGTCCGGCGAACTTCGCGATGTGCTCGACGCCCGCCTCCGTCCGCACTGCGGCGAGTCCGCCGCCGACGGCGAGGACGAGTGCGGGTTCGTGGCGTTCGCTCATGCGATCATCATCGTATGCCGTGGCTCCTCCTCGACGTCGCGTGGATCATCCTCTTCGCCATCGTCGGGCGCCAGAGCCACAGTGAGGGAACCGCGCTGGCGGACATCGCCGGCGTCGCCTGGCCGTTCCTCGTGGGGTATGCCGTCGGGGCCTTCGCGCTGCGTCTCAACCGCGTGCCGCGCTCGCTGGCACGCGCCGTCCCGGTCTGGCTGCTGACGCTCGTGCTCGGCATGGCGCTGCGCACCGTCCAGAAGGGGCGCGCACCGGACCCCGCGTTCATCATCGTCGCCACGCTCGCGCTGGCGCTCGGCCTGCTCGGCTGGCGCGTGGTGGCCGCAATCGTGTGCCGCCGACGAGCGGCACGCGCCCAGGCTGCTGCCGCGGAGTAGACGCCGGGCGCGAGCCGCGGGCGGAGATGACAACCGCGCGGATGTGATGTCCGCCTACGGACGCAGCAGCAACTTGCCGCCGGCGCGGTTGTCCTTGATCCGCGCCACCGCCTCGCCGGCCTGCTCAAGCGCGAGCTCGTCGGCGATGACCGCCTCGAGGGTGCCCGCGGCGACGAGGGCGAACAGCGCCTCCATCGTGCGCGCGGTCGCCTCGGGCGCGACCGGCAGGCCGCTGTAGCCGATCACGCGCGCGTTCTTGCGGTACATCTCCTGCGGCGCGAAGGAGAACGCGGGACCTGCGCTGGCGCCGTAGAGCACCAGCGTGCCCTGGGCCGCGAGCAGCCTGACGCACGGCTCGGAGAACGCACCGGCGAGCGGATCGAGGATCACGTCGACGCCGTCCGGCGCGAGCGCGCGCACCTCGGCCTCAAGCGCGTCGGCCGCGGCCACGATCACGTCGTCGGCGTAGCGGGAGATCTGGCCGACGCGATTCGGCGAGGAGGTCTGCGCGATCACGCGCGCGCCATGGGCCCGCGCCAGCTGCATCGCGATCGTCGAGACGCCACCCGAGGCGCCGAGGATCAGCACCGTCGAGCCCGCCCCGACCTCCGCGACCTCGAGGCAGTCGAAGGCCGTCACGCCAGGAATGCCGAGTGCGGCCGCCTGGGCGTCGGAGCAGCCCGCGGGAATCGCCGCGAGGGCGATCTCCGGTACGGCCACCTGCTCGGCCCAGGACCCGTCGCGCACCAGGCCGCAGCCGGCACCACGGAACGCGACGCGCGCGCCCGTGGCCGTCGTGCCCACGCCCTCGCAGCCCGGCGTGCGCGGCAGCGGACCCGCTGCTGCCACGGCGCCGTTCGCGATCCAGACGTCGAGCGGGTTGACCGCGCCGTAGGTGATCGTCACCAGCGACTCGCCCGCGCCGATCGTCGGCTGATCAACCTCCTCGACGACGAGCGGCTCGCCGTACGCATGCTGGCGGACCGCGCGCATCAGACCGTCCCCACGCCGCCCATCAGGACGTACTTGACGTCGAGGTACTCGTCGATGCCGACCGAGCCGCCCTCGCGGCCGTAGCCCGACTGCTTGACGCCGCCGAACGGCGCGTTGGCGGCCGAGATGATGCCGGCGTTGGCGCCGACGATGCCGTACTCAAGGCGCTCGGCGACACGCATCAGCCGGGCGTAGTCCTTGGTGTGGAAGTACGACGCGAGCCCGTAGATCGAGTCGTTGGCGAGCTCGATGACCTCGTCCTCCGTGTCGAACACGGTCAGGCCGGCGACCGGGCCGAACGTCTCCTCGTAGAAGATGTCCATCTCCCGCGTGACGCCGTCGAGGATCGTCGGGGCGTAGAACGCGCCCTTGGCGAACTCGCCCTCGGTCAGACGCTG
>JBIIFR010000169.1:0-4226 GCA_044237215.1 Gaiellales bacterium | reverse complement strand
CCCCCACCTCGGCGGCGGCTTCGGTGGCAAGTGCGAGTTCCACTTCGAGGCGCACGTCGCTGCGGTTGCCCGCAAGGCGAAGCGCCCCGCGAAGCTCGTCTTCTCGCGTCGCGAGGAGTTCATCGCGCCCGACCACCGCCGCGAGGGCATGGTCATCGAGCTCGAGACCGGCGTGCGGAGCGACGGCACGCTAACCGCGCGCCGCGCGAAGATCCTGATCGACAACGGCGCCTACACGGCCGACGCCGGGTTCTTCCCGGAGCTCGCCGGCATGCATGCGATCGGGCCGTACCGCCTACCCGCCGTCGACATCCAGGCGCATCTCGCGTACACGAACCACCAGCCGTCCGGCTCGGTCCGCGCGCCCACCGCGCCGCAGGCCAACTGGGCGCTGGAGAGCCACATGGACGAGCTGGCCCGTACCATCGGCATGGATCCGCTCGCGTTCCGCCACCACAACATCGTGCAGGACGGCGACACGACCGCCACGGGCCAGGTGCTGGATCCGCACGGCGCACCGCAGTGCCTGTCCACGGCCGCTGAGCTGATCGGCTACGGCCGCGAGCTGCCGGCGGACGAGGCGATCGGCTTCGCCATCGGCTGGTGGCCGTCGTTCGGCTCCTCGTCGGGCGCGTACATCAAGTTCAACGGCGACGGCTCGGCCACGATCGTGACGGGGGCGCAGGAGTGCGGCTCCGGTGCCGTGATGGCGCTGCCGCGCCTCGCCGCCGCCCAGCTGGGCATGCAGCCGGAGGACTTCTCGATCGTCTACCAGGACACCGAGTCCGGCCCGTACGACATGGGCGCATCCGGTTCCCAGACGACCTTCAACAACGGCCGCGCCGTGATGCGCGCCGCCGGCGAGCTGCGCGAGCGGCTGCTGGACATGGCCGCCGAGAAGCTCGAGGCCGCCAAGGGTGACATCGAGCTCGTCGACGGCACCGCGCGCGTCAAGGGATCGCCGGAGAAGAGCGTCGCGATTAGCGAGCTCGCCGCCGAGGCGACCGGTGGCGACCAGCTGATCTCGTCGGGCTCGGGCACGCCGCCGAGCGCGCCTGAGGTCGAGGGCTCGGCCTGCGTCGGCCGCATGGGCATGGACTCGTGGGTCGCCCCCACGTTCTTCTGCCACGCCGCGCACATCAAGGTCGATCGCGAGACCGGTGTGGTCCGCGTGCTCAAGGTCGCAGCGGCGCACGACTCGGGCACGATCGTCAACCCGATCGGCGCCGAGGGACAGATCGAGGGTGGCGTGATCATGGGTGTCGGCCAGGCGCTCCTCGAGGGCTCGAAGATCGGCGACGACGGCTGCATCCTCAATCCGGGCCTGCTCGAGTACAAGCTCCAGACGATGGCCGATGCGCCGGAGATCGCGGTCGCCTTCGTCGGCCCGCCGGCCACCGATGGCGGCCCGCTGGGTGCCAAGGGCATCGCCGAGCCGCCGAGCGTCCCGACCCTCGCCGCAATCGGCAACGGCATCGCCCAGGTTACGGGCGCCCGCGTCCGCCAGCTTCCCATGACGCCGAACCGCGTCTGGGATGCCATGCAGGGGTAGCACCGCACGCACGGGTCGCGTCGGTCTCCGGGCCGGCGCGACCCGCGTGCACGCGCCGGCCATGCGCACGCCGCTCGATCCTCGCCTCGCCGCCCACCGCCTGCTCGAGCAGGTGCGGCAGCTTGTCGCGTCCCGCGCCCCCACCACGGCGGGAGCGGACGCCTTCGACGACGTGCCCTGTGCGCAGCACTCCGTCGCACCGGTGCACGATCTACCCGAGAGGTCCGACCCCTCGGCGCCGCCGACTACTCCTCGCCGGTGACCTTCTTGATCCGCTCACGGTTGCGCTTCGACTTCTCGCGGCGCTGCTTGATCAGCACCTTGCGCTGGGCGTTCTCGTTCGGTGGGGCGTTGATGACGAGGCGGCCGGTGACATCGCCGTAGAGATTGCGGAAGACGAGCGCCGAGATCGGCCACACGAAGAACGTGGTGATCGCGAACGCGATCTGCTTCTGCAGCTCGTCCTGCAGCGGTGACAGGAAGATCGTGAAGCCGAACCAGACCGCCGCCGTGACGATAAAGATGCCGAGCAGGCAGGCGTAGGTGCGCTTGAACCAGCGCGCCGCGACCTTCCAGCCCGCCGGCAGCGCCCGCAGGCCCTCCGCGTCGCCCGACGCCACCACGATCGGCGGGAAGACGATCAGCGGGTAGAGCACGATCGCGACGATCGGATGCAGGGTCGCCATCAGCGCGCCGAGCACGCCGGTGGCGGCGCAGGCGGCGGCGATCGAGGCGAGCCGCTGGCGGCCGCCGCCAGAGACGAGCGCGGTCGTCAGCGCGATCAGGAGGACGTTGCCGAGCGTGAAGCCGAGGAAGAAGATGAACAGCCCGAGCCACTCGGGCAGCGTGGCGGCGCTGACGATCAGGGCGGCGCCGATCGGCAGCAGCCCGCACATGATCGTGTACAGCGAGTAGCCGAGGATATTGATTCCGAAGCGGCGGAAGGCCGCCTCGAAGTAAGCGCCGACGGGATGCAGAGGTCGCCCGGTCGGGCCGAGCGGTCCCTGCATCTCCTCGTCGATGTCCCCGTCGTCCGGATCGACCTCGAGGTCGATGTCGTCGTCGGGATCGACGTCGGCTGCGTCGTGAGAACGGCGGAAGCGGCCCACGCTCAGACGACCGCCTGCAGGGCCTCGACGCGGAAGCCGATCGTGTCGCCCTCGCCGTCGACGTCGGCCACGATGCGCGAGCCGTCGCCGATGTCGCCCTCGAGCAGGCGCAGGGCGAGCGGATTTTCGAGCAGGCGCTGGATCGCGCGCTTGAGCGGACGTGCGCCGTAGGTCGGGTCGTAGCCGTGCCGGCCGAGCAGATCCTTGGCCGCGTCGGTCACCTCGAAGGCGATCCGCCGCTCCTCGACGCGGCGGACGAGCCGCGCGACCTGGAGTTCGACGATCTGCCGGATCTCGGCCTGGTCGAGCCGCTGGAAGATCACGGTCTCGTCGACGCGGTTGAGAAATTCGGGTCGGAACTGCTGCCGCAGGACACCATCGACGCGCTGGCGGATCTCGTCCATCGAGAGCTCTCCGGTGATGAATTCCGCGCCTGCGTTCGAAGTCATGATCAAAACCGTATTCGTGAAGTCCACGGTCCGCCCCTGCCCGTCGGTCAGACGGCCGTCGTCGAGCACCTGCAGGAGCAGGTTGAAGACGTCGGCGTGGGCCTTCTCGACCTCGTCGAGCAGGACCACGGAGTAGGGTCGGCGACGAATCGCCTCGGTCAGCTGGCCGCCCTCGTCGTAGCCGATGTAGCCGGGCGGCGCACCGACGAGCCGGGACACGCTGTGGCGCTCCATGTACTCGCTCATGTCGATGCGCACCATCGACTTCTCGTCGTCGAACAGGAGCTCGGCGAGCGTCTTCGCAAGCTCGGTCTTGCCGACGCCGGTGGGGCCGAGGAACAGGAACGAGCCGATCGGCCGGTCTGGATCGCCGAGTCCCGCGCGCGAGCGGCGGATCGCGTCAGAGACGGCGGTGATCGCCTCCTCCTGGCCGACGAGTCGCTCGTGGAGGCGCTCCTCGAGGTGGACGAGCTTCTGCATCTCGCCCTCCATCAGCCGGTTGACGGGGATGCCGGTCCAGGCGCCGACGACCTCGGCGATGTCCTCTTCGTCGACCTCTTCCTTGAGGAAGGAGCCGCTCTTCTGCACCTCGTCGAGGGCCGCCGTCTCGGCGATGAGCTCGGCCTCGTAGGCCGGCAGATCCCCGTAGGTCAGCTTGGCGGCACGCTGGAGGTCGGCCTCGCGCTCGGCGCGCTCGGCCTCGGTCTTGACGTCCTCGATCATGCCCTTGAGGCGGCGGATGGCGTCGATGTGGCGCTTCTCGAGCTCCCAGCGCTCGCGCATCACGCCGGCCTCGGCGGTCAGCGTCTCGAGCTCGTTGGCGAGCGCCTCGCGCCGCTCGGCCGAGGCCGCGTCGGTTTCCTTGGCCAGGGCGGCGTTCTCGATCTCGATGCGCATGATGCGGCGCTCGATCTCGTCGAGCTCGGTCGGGCGCGAGTCGATCTCGATGCGCAGGCGGCTGGCAGCCTCGTCGATCAGGTCGATCGCCTTGTCGGGCAGGAACCGGTCGCCGATGTAGCGGTCGGAGAGCATCGCGGCGGCGATGATCGCGCTGTCCTGGATGCGGACGCCATGGTGGACCTCGTAGCGCTCCTTGAGTCCGCGCAGGATGCCGAT
>JBIIFR010000091.1:0-5956 GCA_044237215.1 Gaiellales bacterium | reverse complement strand
TCGCGTCCTCGACGCTCGGCTCGCCCACGAAGACGGGCTGGAAGCGGCGCGCGAGGGCGGCGTCCTTCTCGACGTGCTTGCGATACTCGTCGAGCGTCGTGGCGCCGATCGCGCGCAGCTCACCACGCGCCAGCATCGGCTTGAGCAG
The DNA here is from genome assembly GCA_044237215.1 of Gaiellales bacterium. Lineage (GTDB taxonomy): Bacteria > Actinomycetota > Thermoleophilia > Gaiellales > F1-60-MAGs149 > F1-60-MAGs149. The sequence continues at coordinate 5,808 of JBIIFR010000091.1, read as the reverse complement.
GTTGGCCGCGTCGACCGCGCCTTCGGCTGCGCCGGCACCGATGATCGTATGGAGCTCGTCGATGAACAGGACGAACTGTCCTTCGGACGCGGTGATCTCGCCGAGCAGGGCCTTGAGGCGCTCCTCGAACTCGCCGCGGAACTTGGCTCCAGCCAGGAGGGCACCCATGTCGAGCGCCCAGATGCGGCGGCCGCGCAGGCTCTCGGGCACGTCGCCGGCGACGATGCGCTGGGCAAGGCCCTCCGCGATCGCGGTCTTGCCGACGCCCGGGTCGCCGATCAGGACGGGGTTGTTCTTCGTGCGGCGCGAGAGCACCTGAACGACGCGGCGGATCTCGTCGTCGCGGCCGATCACGGGGTCGACCTTGCCGGCCTCGGCGGCTGCGGTCAGGTCGAGCGCGTACTTCTCGAGCGCGCCGTAGAGCGCCTCCGCGTTCGGATCGGTCACGCGCTTGCCGCCGCGCACGCTCTTGAGCGCCTCGAGCAGCGCCCGCTTGGTGACGTTCGCTCGCCGCAGGACGTCCTTGGCTGGGCCGGAGTGCTCGGCCAGCGCGATCAGGACGTGCTCGGAGGCGACGTAGTCGTCACCCATCTCCTGCGACTCGGCGAGGGCGCGATCGAGTACCTCGCGGAGGCCGAGCGAGGCCTGCGGCGAGGTGGCCGCGCCCTGCATGCTCGGCAGCTTGGCGAGCGCGTCATCGGTGTCGCGGCGGAGCGCTTCGACGTCGGCGCCTACGCCGCGCAGCAGCGACTCAGCGACGGAGCCCTGCTCGGCCAGCAGGCCGGCGAGCAGGTGGAGGGGTGTCAGTTCGGGATTGCCCGTGATGCGGGCGCGTTCGGCGGCGGTGGCGAGAGCCTCCTGTGCCTTCACGGTCAGCTTGTTCGGATCCATGGTGGTTCTTTTCTGGTCGGGATGAGGGGATGACGGCAGGTGGTCAGTGCAGCCGTCGGCGGCGGATGACGAGCTCCGCGCCAGGCGGCGGCTGGTAGGGCACGATCTCGCGCTTGTAGGAGCGGTGGACGCTATCCACCTCGACCTGCAGGGCGCGTGCGGCCTCGTCGAGCGCGGCGCCGAGATCCTCGATCTGGCCCTCAAGCTGGGTGACGCGATCCTCGAGGCGCAGGACGTGCTCGACGCCCTGCAGTGACAGGCCGAGGCCGGAGGCGAGCTCGGTGATGCGGCGCAGGCGCTTGAGCTCCGCGTCGGAGTAGAGGCGCGTGCCGCCGGAGGTGCGGCGCGGACGCACGAGGCCGCGGGTTTCGTACAGCCGGAGCGTCTGCGGGTGCATCCCGACGAGCTCGGCGGCGACGCCGATCATGTACTTGGGGGTGTCCTCGTTCACGCGAACAGCTCCGCCCGCGGATCGCTACCGCCGTCGAGCGCGGCGAACTTCTCGAGCGCCTCCGTCTGGGCCGTGGACAGGCTGCCGGGCACGATCAGCCGCAGGCGGACGAGCAGCGAGCCTGCGTCGCCCCGCTCGGACGGCGAGCCCAGGCCGCGGACGCGCAGCATCTTCCCATCGGTGGACCCGGCGGGCACCTTCACGCGCACCTTCTCGCCGAGCGGGGTCGGCACGTCGATTTCGGCGCCCAACGCGGCCTCGGGGAACGTCACTGGCACGTCGATGACGACGTCCTTGCCGCGGCGCGCAAAGCGCTCGGAGGGCAGCACCTGAACGACGACCCAGAGGTCACCGGCGGGACCGCCGTGCTCGCCGTCGAGGCCCTTGCCGCGCACGCGGATGCGCGCGCCGTCGACGATGCCGGCGGGAATCTTGACCGTGTAGCGCTTGGTGCGCCGCGTCTTGCCGGCGCCGCGGCAGGTGCCGCACGGCGTCTCGACGATGCTGCCGTGGCCGCCGCAGCGCAGGCACGGCTCGCTGATCGCGAAGAAGCCCTGATTGACCTGACGCTCGCCCGTGCCGTCGCAGTCCGGGCAGGCCGAGCGCTTGGTGCCGGGGGCGGCGCCCGTGCCGCCGCAATCGGCGCAGTTGCCGTCCTTGTCGACCGGCACCGTCACGCGGGCGCCGCGCAACGCGTCGTCGAACGAAAGCGTCACGCGCGTCTCGAGGTCGACGCCGCGGCGCGGCTGGGGGCGGCCGCGGCCGGTACCGCCGCCGCCGCGGCGGCGTCCGAAGATGTCGCCGAACAGGTCGGAGATGTCGAAGCCGCGGTCCTGTGCGAAGTCGCGGAAGGCGTTGGGGTCGAAGCCACCCTGCGCGCCGAGACCCCCGGAGGCGCCGAACTGGTCGTAGGCCTTGCGCTTCTCCGGATCCGACAGCGTGTCGTAGGCCGCCGAGATCTCCTTGAAGCGCTCCTCGGCCTTGGGATCATCGGGGTTGGCGTCGGGATGATGCTGCCGCGCGAGCTTGCGGTAGGCCTTCTTGATCTCGTCTGCCGTGGCGCTACGAGCGACGCCGAGTACCTCGTAGAGGTCACGCATGCGCCACCTCGTGCACCAGCGCGGCGGGATCGATCGGCGACAGGACGATGCTGTTGCCGCCGACGGTGATCAACGAGGTGCGCTTGACGTCGGTCACGAAGGCGTGCGCCCAGCCGGCGCCGGCGATACGAAAGCGCCCCCGATAGCCGTAGAGGCCGCCGCTCCCGAGCCGCAGCCCGAGCGTGGCCTTGCCGACGTGGCGCTCGACGCGGCCGCTGATGCGCGTCGATCCAACGCGACGCTCGATCACGAGCCCGTCGGCCTCGAGGCGATAGCCCGTCGGCTGGGTGTACCGCAGCCACAGGGCGAGCCCACCGAGCCCGATTGCGACCACCAGCATCACGAGCGCCTGCAGCGCATTGCCGCTCGAGGCGCCAACGCCACTCCCGGTCCACGCGAGCATCACGACGCCCCAGAAGACGACGGTGACGAACTTCTCGGATCCGCCCAGCGGGGCAGCGGGGAAGGTGACGGGATCGCTGCTCAGGACACGGCTCCGGCGACCACAACACGGGCGGGCCGCAGGACGCGATCGCCCAGCAGGAAGCCCTTCTGAATCACCTCGAGGATCGTGCCCTCCGGCGCGTCGGCCGGCTGGGACAGGAGCGCCTCGTGGCGGTGCGGATCGAACAGCTCGCCCGTCGGATCGAGCTCGGCGACGCCCTCGCGCTCGAGCAGCGTCCAGAGCGCGCGATGCACGAGCGAGACGCCATCGGCGATCGCCTCATGCTCGGCGGTCTCAAAGGCGCCGAGGGCGCGCTCGAGGTCGTCGAGTACGGGCAGGAGATCGTGGAGCAGCCGCTCGGCGGCCCGCTGGCGGAGTTCCTCGTGCTCGCGCGCCATGCGCTTCTTGTAATTGTCGAACTCGGCGGCGAGGCGCCGCAGCTGGTCGAGGTGATCGTCGCGCTCGCGCTCAGCGCGGGCCACGGGATCGAGCTCCTCCTCGACCAGCGCCTCAGCGTCGGCCGGGGAGGTCGGCTCCTCCCCGCCATCGGCGGGGAGGGCCTGCTCCTCAGGGGCGTGCTCGCTCACGAGCGCGCCGTCGTATCCGGATCGACGACCTCGGCGTCCTCGATGAGCTCCTCATCGGACTCCTCTTCGCCGGTCGTGGAGCCGCCGCCGTCACCGCTCGGGGCCGACTGCTGCGCCTCCTTGTAGACCTGCTCGGCGAGGGCGTACGAGGCCTCTTGGAGGGCCGTCGCCTTCTGCCGGATCGCTTCGGGGTCGGTGCCTTCGAGTGCCGTGCGCAGCTCGGCCGCGGCGGCCTCGATCTGCTCCTTGACGGAGGCGTCGACCTTGTCGCCGTGCTCGGCGACGGTCTTCTCCGTCTGGTAGAGCAGCTGCTCGCCCGTGTTCTTGGCCTCGACCAGATCGCGGGCGTTCTTGTCGGCATCGGCGTTGGACTCGGCGTCCTTGACCATCTGCTGGATCTCGTCCTCACTGAGGCCCGAGCCGCCCTCGATGCGGACCTGCTGCATCTGGCCGGTGCCCTTGTCGGTGGCGGCGACGTTGAGGATGCCGTTGGCGTCGATGTCGAAGGTGACCTCGACCTGCGGCATGCCGCGCGGTGCGGCCGGGATCCCGACGAGCTGGAACTTGCCGAGCGTCTTGTTGTACGTCGCGATCTCGCGCTCGCCCTGCAGCACGTGGATCTCCACGGACGTCTGGCCGTCCTCGGCTGTCGAGAAGACCTCCGACTTGCGCGTCGGGATCGTCGTGTTGCGCTCGATCAGCTTGGTCATCACGCCGCCCTTGGTCTCAATGCCGAGGCTGAGCGGGGTGACGTCGAGCAGGAGGACGTCCTTGACGTCGCCGCGCAGGACGCCGCCCTGGATGGCCGCGCCGATCGCGACGACCTCGTCCGGGTTGACGCCGCGGTGCGGCTCCTTCTCCGTGATCTCCTTGACCTTGTCCTGGATGGCGGGCATGCGCGTCATGCCGCCGACGAGGATCACGTCGTCGATGTCGGAGGCCTTCAGCCCCGCGTCGGCGAGCGCCTGCTTGGTCGGGCCGACGGTGCGCTCGACGAGGGCGCCGACGAGCTCCGACAGCTTGGAGCGGCTGAGGCCCAGATCGAGATGCTTCGGCCCCGACGCGTCGGCCGTCACGAACGGCAGGTTGATCTGCGTGGACTGCGTGGAGCTGAGCTCGATCTTCGCCTTCTCGGCGGCCTCGTAGAGGCGCTGCAGGGCGAGCTTGTCCTGCGACAGGTCGATGCCCTGCTCCTTCTTGAACTCCGCGACCATCCAGTCGACGATCGCCTTGTCGAAGTTGTCACCGCCGAGGTGGTTGTCACCAGCGGTGGCCTTCACCTCGAACACGCCGTCGGCGAGCTCGAGCACGGAGACGTCGAACGTGCCGCCGCCGAGGTCGAAGACGAGCACCTTCTGCTCGCCCTCCTTCTCGACGCCGTAGGCCAGCGCGGCGGCGGTCGGCTCGTTGATGATGCGCAGCACGTTGAGCCCGGCGATGCGGCCGGCGTCCTTGGTGGCCTGGCGCTGGGCGTCGTTGAAGTACGCGGGAACGGTGATGACGGCGTCGGTGACCGGCTCGCCGAGCTTGGCCTCGGCGTCGGCCTTGAGCTTGCCGAGGATCATGGCCGAGATCTCCTCCGGGGAGAACTCGCCGCCGCCGGCACTGACCCGGGCGTCGCCGTTCTGGCCGGCGATCACCGTGTACGGGATCATCGTCATCTCCTCGGAGACCTCATCGGACTTGCGTCCCATGAAGCGCTTGATCGAGAAGATCGTGTTCTCCGGGTTGGTGACGGCCTGGCGCTTGGCGGGGGTGCCGACGAGACGCTGGTCGTCCTTGCTGAAGGCGACGACCGACGGGGTGGTGCGCCCGCCTTCCGCGTTCTCGAGAACGGTGGGCTCACCGCCCTCGAGGACTGCCATGCAGGAGTTGGTGGTGCCGAGATCGATGCCGATGACGCGACCCATGTGGGGATTGCCTCCGTGATTGGATGGATGAGGTGGAACGGGAACAGCGGGCGCCGACAGGATCAGCGCGTAAGGGCATCCTACAATCTCAGTGCCTCGTTATCAAGTTTTCTTTTTGTAAGGATTCACATCGGACACACGGCGCGACGGACGGCGCGCCGCCAGAGGGAGTAGCATCACTGCATGCGCCGCGTCTGCCTGCTCCTCGCCGTCACCCTGCTGGCCACCCTGACGCTCGCGGGCAGCGCCCACGCCGCCAAGCGCCTCAGCGCCGCCCAGGTAGCCAAGGCCCTCAACACCAAGCACGCCTTCGTGCAGCCCGGCTCAGACCCCATGCCCGACCGCGCCGCCCTCAACGCGGTGGCCGCGGCAAACCCCTCGTTCTACCTCGTCGTCCTCAGTCGCCGGCTGATCGGCGCGCCCA
>JBIIFR010000301.1:0-2721 GCA_044237215.1 Gaiellales bacterium | reverse complement strand
GAGCTCTACCTGGTCGAGGGCAACAGCGCCGGTGGCACCGCCGTCGACGCCCGCGATCGCGAGTTCCAGGCGATCCTGCCGCTGCGCGGCAAGATCCTCAACGTCGAGAAGGCCCGCATCGACCGCGTCTTCGGCAACGCCGAGATCCAGGCGATGGTCGCCGCGATGGGCATCGGCACTGGCGACGAGATCGACACCAGCAAGGCGCGGTACCACAAGCTCGTGCTGATGACCGATGCCGACGTCGACGGCGCCCACATCCGCACCCTGATCCTCACCTTCCTGTACCGGCACATGCAGCCGCTGATTGACGCGGGCTACGTCTACATCGCGCAGCCGCCGCTCTACCGCGTGCGCCTCGGCAAGGAGCAGATCTACCTCTCCAAGGACGCCGAGGTTGAGGACTACGCAGTTGGCCAGCGCCTCGACCAGGTCACCGTCGTGACCGGCGGCGCAAAGCTGCCGCTCGACCAGGAGCTGTACCGATCGCTGGTCAAGTCGGTGCGCGAGCAGGAGCTGATGACCACGCGCATGCGCGGTGCCTTCGGTCCGATTGCCGCCGAGCTCGCCAAGCACCCGAGCCTGCTCGAGGACAATGTCGACCCGACCGCGATCGGCGACTGGTTCGCCAAGGGTGGGGCCGACGACGAGCGTGTCACCGTCGAGGTCGTCAGCACCGACGACGACGGCACGATGCTGCTGCGCCGGACCGAACGCCACACTGGCGCCGTCGAGACGATCCCGCTGCAGCTCCGGCTCTTCACCGGCGCGGCCTACGAGGGTCTCCGCCGCAGCCACCAGCGCATGCTCGAGCTGGTTGGCCCGGGGCCGTTCACCGTCACGCAGGGTCGCAAGGAGGTCGAGGCCATCGGCCACGCCGCCCTCCGCGACGGGATCTTCGACTGCTGCAAGGACGGCATTGAGATCAGCCGCTTCAAGGGCCTCGGCGAGATGAATGCCGACCAGCTGCGCGACACGGCGATGGCGCCGAGCACGCGCACGCTGCTGCAGGTCACGATGGAGAGCGCGGCCGAGGCCGATGCCATGTTCGTCACGTTGATGGGCGACCAGGTCGAGGACCGTCGCGCCTTCATCGAATCGCACGCCCGCGACGCACAGGGGATCGATGTCTGAGCCTGAAGCACCCGTCGACCAGCCGTACGGCGGCTCTGAGCCGCGCGAGCTCGCCGACGAGATGCGCACGTCGTATCTCGACTACGCGATGAGCGTCATCGTCGGCCGCGCGCTGCCCGACGTCCGCGACGGCCTCAAGCCCGTGCACCGCCGCGTGCTCTACGCGATGGACGAGCTCGGCCTCCAGCCGAATCGCCCGCACGTCAAGTGCGCAAAGGTCGTCGGCGAGACGATGGGCACGTACCACCCCCACGGCGACCAGGCGATCTACGACACCCTCGTCCGCATGGCGCAGCCGTTCTCGTCGCGCGCCGTGCTGGTCGATGGCCAGGGCAACTTCGGCAACGTCGACGGCTTCTCTGCCGCCGCCATGCGCTACACGGAGTGTCGTCTGTCCCGCGTCGCCACGGTGATGCTGCGCGACATCGACGCCAACACCGTCGATTTCGGCCCCAACTATGACGGCTCGCGCGAGCAGCCGCTGGTCCTGCCGGCGCGCTACCCGAACCTGCTCGTCAACGGCTCGTCCGGCATTGCCGTCGGCATGGCCACCAACATTCCGCCGCACAACCTGGGCGAGGCCGTCAACGCCACGATCGCGATGATCCGCAACCCGGAGATCTCGCTCGAGGAGCTGATGCAGATCATGCCGGGGCCGGACTTCCCGACCGGCGGCGTGATCATGGGCCACGCGGGCATCCGCGCCGCCTACGCCACGGGTCGCGGCAAGATTCGCCTGCGCGCGCGCACCGACATCGAGGAGCTGCCGAACGGCAAGTCTGCGATCGTCGTCACGCAGCTGCCGTTCACCGTCAAGAAGGGCGGCGATGAAGGCGTCATCGCCAAGATCGCCGAGCTCGCGGTCGAGAAGGTCATGCCGGAGATCTCCGACGTCAAGGACCACTCGTCCGACGAGGGCATGCGCATCGTGATCGAGCTCAAGAAGGATGCGATCGCAACCGTCGTCCTCAACAAGCTCTACAAGCACACGCAGCTGCAGGTGACGTTCGGCGCCAACATGGTCTCGCTCGTCGACGGCGTCCCGCGCACGCTCGGCGTGCACGACATGCTCCGTCACTACATCGCGCACCAGCGCGACGTCATCGTCCGGCGCACGAAGTTCCAGCTCGACCGCGCCGAGCGTCGCTGCCACATCCTCGACGGCTACCTGATCGCACTGTCGAACCTCGACGCGGTCATCCAGCTGATCCGCAACTCGAAGGATCCCGAGCAGGCCCGTCAGAACCTCCAGACCGAGTTCGGCATGTCCGAGGTCCAGGCGCAGGCCATCGTCGATCTCCGCCTCGGTCGCCTGACCGGCCTCGAGCAGGACTCCATCCGCGCTGAGCACGCCGAACTGACCGCCAAGATCGGCGAGCTGCGCCGTATCCTCGCCGACGAGTCGCGTGTCTCCGAGGTCATCATCGAGGAGCTCGAGGCGATCGCCGCCGAGTTCGCGGACGACCGTCGCAGCGAGATCAGCGCGGTCGAAGGCGAGATCGACATGGAAGAGCTGATCGCCGACGAGGAGATGGTCATCACCATCACCAACGGCGGCTACATCAAGCGGCTCCCCGTCGACACCTA
>JBIIFR010000300.1:0-2723 GCA_044237215.1 Gaiellales bacterium | reverse complement strand
AGCCGCAGAAGGAGCGGATCGAGGAGTGGATGGCGCTGCGGCCCTGCCCCGACTGCCACGGTGCCCGCCTCAAGCCGGAGAGCCTCGCCGTCACGGTCGGCGGCCTCTCCATCCACCAGACGACGGACCAGTCCGTCGAGGCGGCGATCGCGTGGTCCCAATCGCTCGAGCTGTCGCCCAACGAGACGCTGATCGCCGACCGAATCCTGCGCGAGATCGTCGAGCGCCTCAGCTTCCTCAACGATGTTGGCGTGGGGTACCTGTCGCTCAACCGGGGCGCGTCCACGCTGTCGGGCGGCGAGGCCCAGCGCATCCGCCTCGCCACCCAGATCGGGTCCAGCCTGGTCGGTGTGCTGTACATCCTCGACGAGCCGTCGATTGGCCTCCACCAGCGCGACAACCACCGCCTGCTGGGGACGCTCACGCGCCTCCGCGACCTCGGCAACACCGTCATCGTCGTCGAGCACGACGAGGACACGATGCGGGAGTCCGACTGGCTCGTCGACATGGGCCCGGGGGCGGGGGAGCACGGCGGACGCGTAGTCGCCGCCGGCACCCCGAAGGTCGTGATGAAGTCCAAGGACTCCGTGACGGGGCAGTTCCTCAGTGGCCGGCGCGCGATCGCCGTGCCCGAGCGCCGCCCCCCGGCCGACGAGTTCCTGGTCGTGCGCGGCGCCCGTGAGCACAACCTCAAGGACATCGATGCGGAGATTCCGGTCGGCCGCTTCGTCACCGTCACCGGCGTCAGCGGGTCGGGCAAGTCCACGCTCGTCAACGACGTCGTGCTGCGCTCCATGCAGGGCGCCCTGCTGAAGTCGCGCGTACGCGCCGGGGCCCACGGCTCGATCGAGGGCATTGAGCACTTCGACAAGGTGATCGCGATCGACCAGTCGCCGATCGGCCGCACGCCGCGCTCGAACCCCGCCACCTACACCGGCGTGTTCGACCACATCCGGCAGCTCTACGCCGACACGCCCGACGCCAAGACCCGCGGCTACAAGCAGGGGCGCTTCTCCTTCAACGTCAAGGGCGGCCGTTGCGAGGCCTGTCGCGGCGACGGCACGCTGAAGATCGAGATGCACTTCCTCCCCGACATCTACGTGCCCTGCGAGATCTGCAGCGGCCGGCGCTACAACAAGGAGACGCTCGAGGTCCGCTTCAAGGGCAAGTCCATCGCCGACGTGCTCGAGATGCCGATTGAGGAGGCGCTGACGTTCTTCTCCAAGATCCCGAAGCTGCGGCGGCGCCTGCAGACGCTCCACGACGTCGGCCTCGACTACGTCCGGCTGGGCCAGCCGGCGACCACGCTGTCGGGCGGTGAGGCGCAGCGCGTCAAGCTGGCCACCGAGCTCGCCAAGGTGGCCACTGGGCGCACGCTCTACGTGCTGGACGAGCCGACGACCGGTCTGCACATGGCCGACGTGGAGAAGCTGCTGCACGTCCTGCAGCGCCTCGTCGACACCGGCAATACGGTGCTCGTGATCGAGCACAACCTCGACGTTATCAAGCAGTCCGACTGGCTGATCGATCTCGGTCCCGAGGGGGGCGACGCCGGTGGCGAGGTCCTTGCCGTGGGTACACCCGAGCAGGTCGCGAAGGTGGCGGCCTCGCACACGGGCCGGTTCCTGATCCCCCTGCTCGCCGCAGGCAAGGCGACGAAGGCCGCCAAGGTTCCCGCGTAGCGGGTACGCTGCCGCGCATGGATCCCCGCCTCGAGACGATCACCCCGTCGGACGTCGATACGGACCGGTCGATCTGGACCGACGAGGAGATCGAGTCCTTTGAGGGCATCGACACCTCCGACGGCGAGTGGTACGCGATCCGTACCGACCCGTGGCCGTGCCCGGCCTGCAGCGCCGTATTCGAGTACGTGACCGGCGCGCATCTCGTGCTCGTGGCGCCGACCAAGGACGATCTGATCGAGATCGCGGCGCAGTGCCAGAAGATCGGCCGCAACGCCCGCATCGTCGAGTACGACGACAAGCTGCCCGCCATTTCGATCTTCCAGTGGCGTGCACTCGGCCGACCGGTGCACGGGTTCCGCGAGGACCTGCGCGGCGGCAAGCCCTCCGCGTAGATGCGACGAAGGGGTCAGGCCCTTTCGTCGCATTGACTGGCTTGCTCGCACGAGCCACGACGAGGCACCCGAGCGGTAATGCGACCAAAGGGTCTGACCCCTTCGTCGCATCGCGACCCGTCAGGCGCAGGCGTCGACCGCGGCAACCACGCGGCGGCACAGCTCCGGCACGGCGGCCGGATCATCCGTGTACTGCGAGGGCTTGAAGCAGATCGACGTGTAGCCCTCGGCCAACTTGGCGGGTATCGCTGCCATCGCCTCGTCGAGGTCACCTGGCAGGTCGTCGTTGGGAAAGCGCGGACGGATGCCGCCGATCATCTCGAGCTCCGCCGGATTCCGGCCGGCACGGAGCAGCGACGCGCGAATCTCCTCGAGGTCAGCGGGCGTCGGCGTGCCGAAGGGGTGGAAGCCGTGGCCGTACTCGACCAGACGACGGAGGATCGGTCCGTGCACGTGCTGGCCGCCGAACCACATGCGCGGTCCCTCGGGACGCCAGCACTTCGGCTCGAGGTAGACGTCCTCGAAGGAATGGAACTCCCCGTGGAAGGAGGCGGGGGAGTCGCTCCAGACGAGGCGCATGATCGCGAGCTGCTCGTCGAGGATCCGGCCGCGCTGGCGAAACGGCACCCCCATCGCGGCGTACTCC
>JBIIFR010000018.1:0-10229 GCA_044237215.1 Gaiellales bacterium | reverse complement strand
CGTCGCTCGTCTGTCCAGACGGCGCCCATCCCAGGTCGCGTGTAGCGGGCAATCACCTAAACCAGCCTAGTCAGGGAGCCGGATGGTGGCTACAGACTGCCGCGTGGCCGCACCCACTGCGTGGGCTGTCCCGTGACCTCGCTGATGCGATCGTAGTCCGCGTCGTAGTGCAACACCGGGATGCCGGCGAGCTCTGCCGCGGCGGCGATCAGGAGATCCGGTTGGCGGACCTGGCGGTGATGCATGCCGCCTTGGCGGGCCATCTGCTCGTTGACGTCGAGGGCACGGTCCCAGACGGCAGTGTCCACTGGCACGTAGTGGTACCGGCCATACTCGCGACGGATGTCGGCGTACTCCACGGGATTGCGGGCCGAGTAAAGGAGCTCGAAAAGCACGGGGTGGCAGATGGCAACCGCATTGGCGGCCGACGCGTCGACAAGCTCCTCGCGCAGTGACGGGACGCGCTGCGCCCAGACCCAGACCGAGGTGTCGACCATGCCGGTCAAAATGTGCGCGGGCGCCGAATCTCGTCGAGCATCTCCGGGGTGAGAGCAAGCTCGCGCCTGGCGGCACGCAGGCGCAGCTGCAGGCTGACGTACTCGTCCAGCGCGCCGTTGATCGTCTCGGTCATCGACGTCGTATCGAGAAACTCCCCCGCCTCGCGCAGCAGTTCCTCATCGACGTTCAGCGTCACGCGCCGCGTCGTGCGCGGCTGCTTCAGTCGCCGCATCGGCTTGTGCAGTTCGGTCATCGCCATCGCCTCCTCAGGGTGCGCGATCGCCCACCACGCGCGCTGCGCCGCGGCAGACGACTGACGCACAGTCGTATGAACAGATCTTACGGATCTGTTCATACATGTGACGGACTGTGCCGTCCGTCACACGCATCCGCGTGATGCTCGCTCAGCGGGATCAGCCCCCTCGACACCCAACCTGCAGACGGCGCGCGCCTAGGCCATCGGCACGAGCAGGCGCCCAACGACCGATGTCGTCGGGGAGCCGCCGGCAGGCGTGAACTGCAGCGACACGTCCACGAACATGTTGCCCGCCTTGTGGAGGAACGAGCCCCTCGGCGTGAGCGCGCAGATCAGCGCCGCGGAGCCCTGCGTCGCCAGCGTCGCGTCAGCCGCGCACATCAGTCCCTCGATGTTCGTACCCGAAACCACCGCGGTGCCCGGACCCGTCGAGGACACGACCATGCTGAGAGAACCATCACGGCGTTGCTTCAAATCGGTTACTGCGGCCGTCGGCTCTGCCAGGCGCGGCACCACCACGACGCCGAGCGACGTCGTCTCCTTCGCACCATCCGTTGCCGTGAACGCGAGCGTGACCTGCCACCGCATCGCGCCACGGCGACCGAGCTTTTGTGCCGTCGCCGTCGGCTTACACAGGAGCGTCTGCGATTCGCCCGCCGCAGAGAACGTCGCCGACGTCGCACACAGCAGGCCAATCGGAGACGTGGCGACACGCCGCGCGCTGACCTCGGCGATGCCGGCGCCAGACGCCGTGACCGTCACGCGGACGACGCCGTTAGCAGCCACCGCGGGCTTCGAGGCCGTCGCCGACGCGGCCGACGCAGCGACGGGGAGGAGCAGCGCGCAGAGCATGACCGCGGCCACGCAGAGCAGAAGACGTCGGGCGTTTGCACGACGATGGACAGACGACTCGGCGACAGGCATGCAGCAACCCTATTCGGTTTGTCCACGCGCAACCAAGCAGCGCCCCTGTGGTGCCCGTTGTGGTGGATCAGCCCTGCGAGTCGGAGCCGATGTCACGCCGCAGCTGCATGCCGTCGAACGCGATCTTCGCCGCAGCCGCGTAGGCCGCCGCCTGGGCCGCCGCGCCGTCGGCACCGCGGGCGGTGACCGCCAGCACGCGACCGCCGGCCGTGACGAGCCGGCCGTCCACGATCGCGGTCCCCGCATGGAAGACGGCAACGTCGCGCTGGCTGCCGGCCTCGGAGACGCCGTTGATCGGCGTGTCGGACTCGGACGAGGCCGGGTAGCCGCGCGAGGCGAGGACCACCGTGACGGCCGCACCGGGGATGGTGCGAAGCCTGCCGTCCTGCAGCGTGCCATCGGCGCAGGCCATCAGGAACGGCAGCAGATCCTCGCCGAGACGCGGCAGCACGGCCTCCGTCTCGGGGTCGCCGAAGCGGACGTTGAACTCGAGCACGCGCGGGCCGGTCGCGGTCAGCATCAGCCCCGCATAGAGGCAGCCCGAGAAGGGGATACCGCGCCGGACGAGCTCGCGGAGGATCGGCTTGTGGACCGTCTCGACGATCTGCTGAGCCTCCTCATCGGAGACGCCGGGAGCTGGCGAGATCGCACCCATGCCGCCCGTATTGGGGCCGGTGCCACCCTCGCCGATGCGCTTGTAGTCGCGTGCGCTCGGCAGCGGCACCGCCGCCTCGCCGTGGCACAGCGCCAGCACCGACAGCTCGGGGCCCTCCATGCGCTCCTCGATCACCAGCGTCGCGCCCGCCGCGCCGAGCGAGCCGCTGAGCAGCTCGTCGGCAGCCTGCTCGGCCTCGGCCGCGTCGTCGCAGATGACCACGCCCTTGCCGGCCGCCAGGCCGTCGGCCTTGACGACGCAGCGGCCGCCGAGCTTCGCGATTGCGTCGCGGGCCTCGTCGAGCGTCGTGACGGCGAACGCCGTGGCGGTGTCGACGCCGGCGGCCTCGAGCAGCTCCTTCGTGAAGGCCTTGGAGCCCTCGACCCTCGCAGCCGCCGCGCTCGGACCGAAGACCCGGATACCCGCTGCTCGCAGCTCGTCGGCCAGACCGAGCACCAGGGGAACCTCGGGGCCGACGACGACGAGATCGACCTTCAGATCCCGTGCGAGCGCGACCTGGCCGTCGATGTCATCGACCTTGACGGGGTGACACTTGCCGACCAGCGCGATGCCCGGGTTGCCGGGTGCCGCGTGGACCTCGAGGCAGAGCGGGCTCGCGCTGATGACCGAGACGAGCGCGTGTTCGCGCCCGCCCGCACCGACGACGAGGACCCTCAACGCGCGCTCCGCGCGACGGCCTCCATGCCGTGCGGCGCGAGCACCTGATCGCGGCGCACGCCGACGCCGACGAGCGTGACCGGGATGCCGAGCTGGTCGGCGACCCACTCCACGTAGTCGCGCGCGGCCTGCGGCAGCTGGTCCCACTCGGTCGCGTCGGAGATGTCGATGTTCCAGCCCGGACGCTCCTCCCACACCGGCTCGGCATGGTGGAAGTCGGACTGGTGCGCCGGGAACTCCTCGGTGATCGTGCCGTCGGGCAGCCGGTAGGCCACGCAGACGGGGATCGAGTCGAACTCGCTGAGGACGTCGAGCTTCGTCAGCACCAGTTCCGTCAGGCCGTTGAGGCGCACCGCGTAGCGCAGGCCAACCAGATCGAGCCAGCCACAGCGACGCTCGCGCCCAGTCGTCGTGCCGAACTCGGCGCCGATGTCGCGGATCTTCGTGCCCCGCTCCTCATCGGCCTCGCTCGGGAACGGGCCCGCGCCGACGCGCGTGAGGTACGCCTTGGCGATGCCCAGCACGCTGTCGATCTTGGTCGGGCCGACGCCGGTGCCGGTGCAGGCGCCGCCGGCGATCGGGTTCGACGAGGTGACAAACGGATAGGTGCCATTGTCGAGGTCGAGCAGCGTGCCCTGCGCGCCCTCAAAGAGCACGCGCTTGCCGGCCTTCAGCGCCTGATCGATCAAGAGCGAGGTGTCGGCCGCGTAGGGCTGGAGACGCGCGGCGAACGGTGCGAGCTCCTCGACGACCTGGTTCGGATAGAGCGGGCCCTGATCACGGCCGCGCAGGATCTCGCGGTTGCGGACGGCAAGCGCCGCCGCGACCTTCTTCTGCAGGATGCCGAGGTCGAACAGGTCCTGCACGCGGATGCCGACACGCGACGCCTTGTCGGCGTACGCCGGGCCGATGCCGCGGCGCGTCGTGCCGATCTGCAGCGAGCCGAGGCTGACCTCGTTCTGCGAGTCGAGCAGGCGATGCCAGGGCATGATCACGTGCGCGTTCATGGAGATCCGCAGCCCCGCCGTCGAGCGGCCCCGCGCCTCGAGGGCGTCGAGCTCGCCGACCAGCACCTCGGGGTCGATGACGACGCCGTTGCCGAGGATGCAGATCTTGTCGGGCTCGAGGATGCCGCTCGGCAGCAGGTGGAACTTGAACGTCTCGTCGCCGTGCACCACCGTGTGCCCCGCGTTGTTGCCGCCCTGGTAGCGCGCGACGATCTCGAAGCGCTCCGCCAGCAGGTCGACGATCTTGCCCTTACCCTCGTCGCCCCACTGGGCGCCGATGACCACTGCTCCGCTCATCTAGACCTCTCCTCGCGCCAAATCGGCGAACGTCGTGTAATGCGGCATGAACGCCAGATCGACCGTGCCCACCGCGCCGTTGCGGTGCTTGGCGACGATCAGTTCAGCCGTGCCCGGCTTCTCCGACGTCTCCTTGTTGTAGTAGTCGTCGCGATAGATGAACATCACGACGTCCGCGTCTTGCTCGATACTTCCGCTCTCACGCAGGTCCGAAAGCAGCGGACGCTTGTCGGTGCGCGACTCCACACCGCGCGAGAGCTGGGACAGCGCGATCACCGGAACCTTAAGATCGCGGGCGAGCACCTTCAGTTGGCGCGAGATCTGGCTGATCTCCTGCACGCGGTTCTCCTCGTGCGAGCCGGAGCTCATCAGCTGCAGGTAGTCGATCATGATCAACCCGAGATTCGGCTCCTTCATCTTCAGGCGCCGCGCCTTCGAGCGGATCTCCATCAGGTTGATGCCAGCCGTGTCGTCGACGTAGATCGGCGCGTCGGACAGGCGATTGCAGGCGTCCTGGATGCGGATCCAATCCTCCTCGCGCACGTCGCCGCTGCGCATGCGCGTGGAATCGACACGGGCCTCGGTCGCGATGAAGCGCTGGGCGATCTCGCTGCTCGACATCTCGAGGCTGAAGACGACGACGGGCAGGCGCGCGTTGACGCCCAGGTGCCGCGCGATACCGAGCGCGAGCGACGTCTTGCCCATCGCGGGGCGCGCGGCGAGGATGATCAGGTTCGAGTTCTGGAAGCCCGACGTGATCTTGTCGAGGTCGCGCAGGCCCGACGAGGCGCCGGTCAGGCCCTTCTGCTCGGAGGCGGCGGAGATGCGGTCGATCTCCTCGCCGAGCAGGCCGCCGATCGGGACGATCTCGCTCGTCGTGCGCGACTGCGCGACGTCGAAGATGGCGGACTCGGCACGATCGAGGATGTCGCGCACGTCGCCTTGGCGGGCGTAGCCCAGCTCGGCGATCTCGAGACCGGCGGCGGCGACCCGTCGCAGCAGCGAGAGGTCGCGGACGATCTGCGCGTGGCTCTTGACGTTAGCGGCGACCGTCACGCTCGACGACAGGCCGAAGATGAAGCCACGACCACCGACCTGGTCGAGCGCACCCATGCGCTCAAGCTCGTCGGAGACGGTGACGGCATCGATCGGCTCGCTGCGTGCGAGCAGCGCGATGATCGCGCGGTACACCGTGCCGTGCGCCTCGCGATAAAACTCGCCCGGATCCGAGATGATCTCCGAGGCCGTAAGCACGGCCTGATCGTTGATCATCATCGCGCCGAGGACAGCCTCCTCGGCGTCAAGATCCTGTGGCGGGAGGTTGGCTCCCTCGGGCGCGGGCGTCATCCCGCTGCCCCGCTACTCGTCCGTCTCAGCCGCGACGTCGTCGGCAGCAGGTGCCTCGACGACCTCGACGGCCTCGACCTCGGCCTCGGCCTCGACCACGGGGGCGTCATCCAGCTCGAAGCCCTCAGCCGCGACCACCTGCGTCTTGACGGCGGCACGGACGTCGGTGAAGACGTCGATCTCGACGAGGTACGCACCGACGGCCTTGATCGGCTCCTCGAGGCGGATCTTGCGACGGTCGACGCGGATCTTGCGCGTGCGCCAGATCTCGTCGGCCAGGTCGGCGGCGGTGACGGAGCCGTACAGACGGCCGTCCGGACCGGAGCGCATCGGGATCGTGAGCACCGTCTTCGTCAGCGTGGCGGAGATCGTCTGCGCCTGCTCGGCGGTACGGGCCTCCTGCGCGGCGCGCGTGGCCGCGAGCTTCTCGACCTCGGCAACGCGTGCCGTCGTCGCCTCCTCGGCCAGCTTGCGCGGGACGAGGTAGTTGCGGAGGTATCCGCGGGAGACGGCGACGATGTCGCCGCGATGCCCGAGGTGCTCGACGTCGTCGAGCAGAATCGCCTTGCGGTTTCCGGTGCGTGCCATCAGTCGTCCTCGCCGATCAGAAGGGAATGTCGTCATCCTGGGCGGCGGCTCCGCCGGACCAGGCATCAGGGATATCAGCTGCCGGCGCAGGCGCCGCAGCCGGTGCGGACCACTCGCCGCCGCCGCCACCACCAGAACCACCGGAGCCGCCCTCGCGGGGGCCGATGAACTGGACCGTGTCGGCGATGACCTCGACGCGCTCGCGCTTGCCGGAGCCGTCCTTGGCCTCGTACTCGCTCCAGGACAGGCGACCATCGACCGCCACCTGGCGGCCCTTGGCAAGGAAGCGCGCGACGTTGTCGGCCTGCGCACCGAAGGTCGTGACGTTGAAGTAGTTGGGCTCTTCGACCCACTCGCCCGTATCGCCCTTCTTGCGGCGATTGTTGACGGCAATGCGGATCGTGCAGACCGACAGGCCGCTACCCGTCGAGCGAAGCTCGGGGTCGCGGGTCAGGTTGCCGACGAGGATGACTCGATTGATGTTCGCCATGGTGGGGTGACCTTTCTGCGGGCGGGTATCCGGGAGTCGATCATCACCGGTGTTGCGTTACGCGGAGCCTACGGACTCGCGCACGAAACAGCCAGTTCAGACTCAGGATCCGGCCGCAGCCTCCGCCTTCCGCGCGGGACGCGCCTGATGGACGGCCTTGTGACGCAGAACCTCGTCGGTGATCGAGAGGACGCGCTCGGCCTCGTTCAGCGACGCGGGATCCGACGTGAAGCGGATCACCCAGTAGTCGCCCTCTTCGCGCTTCTTGATCGGGAAGGTGAGCTTGCGACGACCCCAGGGGTCGATCGCGTCCCACGTGCCGCCGCCACCGAGGATGATGTCGCGCACGCGGTGGACGACCTCTTCCTGGCGTGCCTCGTCCACTTCGGGATCGAGGATCAGCATGAATTCGTAGGCGGTCACTTGTTGACAGGTCCTTCGTGTGGGTCACGCATCGCCACGGCGACGCACGGCGGAAAGCCGCGCGGGAGAAGATAGCAGCGGTTCGGATGCGGGGCGACGGACGTCCGCCGTGGCGCTACGCTGCGCACCATGCGAAACGCCAAACTGATCACCGGTGCCGCCGCCGGCGCGGCCCTCCTTGTGGCCGCCGGCGCTGCCGCCGCACCGCGCGTCTGGCGCCGCCTGCGGCGTGGCTCCGCCGACGCGGACGTCTTCACCGACAGCTTCGAGAGCGACTACGCCGGCCCCTCTGCCGACGGCTTTGGCGACCCCGAAACGCCCGTCGATGAGGAGGCCAACGCCGCGCTGCGCGAGGAGTTGCGCGCGAAGGTCAGCGATCTCGGCGCCCAGTCGGCCGAGCCCGTCGCCCCGGTCGCAGTGCCCGTCGAGCCGGACCTGATCGTCGAGGGCGTGCCGGGAGCGGATCCGGCGGCCGACGCCGCCCGCGCCCGCCTGCGTCAGAAGGCTGCAGACGCGACGGAGTCGTTCCGCAACTGAGACGACTGACCAGAGGGGCCAGGCCCCTCTGTGTACAACGCGCAGCAGGTCAGATGGCGAGGGCGGCGTTCAGCGGGCCGCGCAGGACGTCCCAGAGGCCGCCAGGGGTGGCCGAGCCGCAGCCGGCCGCACCCGCGAGCATCGCCGTCGCCTCGAGCCATGGTGCGAGCGAAGCGCCGTCGACGAGATGGTCGGCGACCGACGCCGGTGGCGTGGTGACGGGAATCGCGATCTGGTGCAGGACGGCACCGCGGCGACGGCGCTGTGCGAGCCCGACGAGCTTGCGCCCATCGGCGAGTACGAGCTCGTACGGCGAGAGGCCGGCCCAGCAGGCGCGCCGGGCGGCCGCCTTGCGCGCGTCGTCCATCGCGCGGGCCTCCCCGACCGTAACCGTCCGGCAGTCCACGCCCATTCCCACCAGTGCCGCCTCGATCGCCTCGCCAAGCGGACGGTAGGCCTCGGTCACGTCCTCCGGCGCGAGGGCATGACCCGCGGGCACGGCGAGATCGATCAGGAGCACACCCGCGTCGCAGAGAACGGCCCCGCCGCCCGTGCCCCGCTTGACGACGTCGATGGCGGTGGCGGCATCCGCCTCGGACTGCGCCGAGCCAAGCACGAGCGCTGGCGGCGTGACGATCGTGGCGGCGAGGCCCGTCGCACCGTCGGCGGCGGCCGCGAGCAGGGTCGTGCCGACCTCGACGTAGTCGCGGCCGCTGCGCCGGAGCGGCACGGCGCTCATGCGCGGCGTCCGGCGAGGCGCCCGACGGCGGCCATCAGCTCGTCGATCCGCTCCTCCTCGCTGCCAGGGCCGTGCCCGCCCACCACGCAATGGCGCACGTGCTCGTCGAGCACGCCGAGGGCGACGCGATCGAGCGCGGCCCGCGCGGCGGAGATCTGAGTGAGGACATCCATGCAGTAGCGGTCCTCCTCGATCATCCGCGCGACACCGCGCACCTGTCCCTCCGCGCGTGAGAGGCGCTTGAGCAATTCATCCTTGGTCGCGGCGTAGCCGCCGGTGGCGTCTCCGTGGTCCATGCGGCAGATTCTATAGTACCCCCCGGGGGTATGTATACTCAGGAGGCGATGCCCTCCGCAAGCACGACTCCCGAGCATGTCGACCTGGTGCTCGAGGGGCTGCACTGCGCCTCGTGCGTGGGACGTGCGGAGCGCGCGCTGGCAGCCGTCCCCGGCGTGGACCGTGCCACGGTCAACCTCGCCACCGAGCGTGCCGCGATCGACTTCGACCCCGCCGTCGCCGGCGTGCCGCAACTCGTGCGCGCGATCGCCGAGGCCGGCTATGCCGCCACCCCGCTGACCGGCAGTGCACCCCGATCGATCGGCCGCGACCCGCTCGTCGGCCGAATGTTCGTGGCGATCGCGCTGTCGCTGCCCGTACTCGCGCTGTCGATGGTGCCGGCGCTCCAGTTCCACGGCTGGGGCTGGGTGGCCGGGATCCTGACCACGCCGGTTGCGCTCTGGTGCGCCTGGCCGTTTCATCGCTCCGCCGCACTCGCACTGCGCCACCGCAGCACCTCCATGGACACGCTGATCTCACTCGGTGTGCTCACGGCCTACCTGTCCAGCGTCGCTGCCTTGCTGCTGACCGATGCCGCCACCATGCCGATGCATCTGTCGCTGACAGCCCGAGGCTCGACCGGCGCCCTCACCTTCGAGGTCGCCGCGGTCGTCACCGCGCTGCTGCTCGCCGGCCGCGTGCTCGAGCTGCGCGCTCGCCGCCGCGCGGGCGATGCCGTCCGCGCCCTGGCCGAGCTGAGCTCGCCCGATGCCGCGCTGGTGACCGCGGACGGCGAGATCGTGGTGCCCGTCGCCTCGCTCGTGGTCGGCGACGTGATCGTGGTGCGCCCCGGGCAGCGCGTGCCCGTCGATGCGGTCGTCGTCGCCGGTACCTCCGCGATCGACCGCTCACTGCTGACCGGCGAGAGCATCCCCGTCGACGCCGATCCCGGCGACGAGGTAGCCGGGGGTGCGCTCAACACCACGGGCGTGCTCACGCTGCGCACCGCGCGCATCGGCGCCGACTCCACTGCGGCGCGGATCACGCGCCTCGTGGAACAGGCCCAGACTGAGAAGGCCGGCGCCCAGCGCCTCGCCGACCGCATCGCGGGCGTCTTCGTCCCGATCGTCCTGGCGCTCGCCCTGCTGACGTTCGTCGGCTGGCTGCTCGCGGGCGCGGCGATCGCCGAGGCGCTCGCACCGGCTGTCGCCGTCCTCGTCGTCGCGTGCCCGTGCGCGCTCGGGCTGGCCGTGCCCGCGGCGCTGCTCGTGGCCACGGGGCGTGGTGCGCAGCTGGGCATCCTGCTGCGCGGCGCGCCGTCGCTCGAGCGCGCGGAGCGGGTCTCCGCGATCGTGCTCGACAAGACGGGTACCGTCACCGAGGGCCGTATGGTGCTCGCCGCGGTGCACGTCCTCGCCGGCGAGGACCCCGAGCGGGCGCTCGCTCTGGCCGCCGCCGTCGAGGCCGGCTCGGAGCACCCCGTCGGGCGCGCGATCGCCCAGGCCGTCGCAGCA
>JBIIFR010000017.1:0-10256 GCA_044237215.1 Gaiellales bacterium | reverse complement strand
GAGCGCGATCGTGGCGGACTCGCGCATGACATCGCCGAGCTGGCCGGTCAGCGTGGGAGCGCCCGAGCCGGCGTGGCTCGATGCCTCGACGAAGAGGACGTCGCCGCCCACGCTCGTGACGGCCAGGCCGGTTGCGACGCCGGCGACGCCGGTGCGCTCCGCGATCTCGTCGTGGAACTTGGCGCGGCCGAGATCCTCGTCGACCTGTTCGACACCGATCGCGATCGGCGCCGTGGCCTCACCCGCGGCGAGCCGTGTGGCGGCCTTGCGCAGCAGCGTCCCGAGCGTGCGCTCGAGCGTGCGGACGCCCGCCTCGCGCGTGTGCTCGCGCAGCACCTTGCGGATCGCGTCCTCGGAGATCGTCGCCTCGTCGTCGAGCAACCCGTTCTTGGTGCGCTGGCGCGGCACGAGGTAGCCGGTCGCAATCGCGACCTTCTCGTCGTCGGTGTAGCCGTCGAGGTCGAGGACCTCGAGGCGGTCGTACAGCGCGTACGGGATCTGGTCGGCCATGTTGGCCGTGGCGATGAACAGCACCTGCGAGAGGTCGACCTCGACGTCGAGGTAGTGGTCGCGGAACGTCGAGTTCTGCGCGGGGTCGAGCACCTCGAGCAGCGCCGCCGCCGGGTCGCCGCGGAAGTCCGCGCCGAGCTTGTCGACCTCGTCGAGGAGGATCACGGGGTTCATCGTGCCGGCGTCGCGCAGGGCGCGCACGAAGCGGCCCGGCATCGCGCCGACGTAGGTGCGGCGGTGGCCGCGGATCTCGGCCTCGTCGCGGACGCCGCCGAGCGAGACGCGCACGAACTCGCGGCCGAGGGCGTGTGCGATCGACTCGCCGAGCGACGTCTTGCCGACGCCGGGCGGGCCGACCAGCGCGAGGATCACGCCGCTCTTGCCGTCTTCGATGTCGCGCTCCTTACGGAACTTGCGCACGGCGAGGTACTCGACGATGCGCTCCTTGACGTCGTCGAGCCCCGCGTGGTCGGCGTCGAGGATCGCGCGGGCACCCTTGACGTCGCCTGACTCCTCGGAGTACTCACCCCATGGCAGCTCGAGCAGCGTGTCGAGGTAGGTGCGGATCGTCGACGACTCGGGTCCCTGCGCGCCGGCCTCGAGTCGGTTGAGCTCGCGCGTGGCCTCCTTCCGGGCCTCGTCGCTCAGCTTCGACTCATCGAGCTTGGTGCGGTAGCGGGCGAGCTCGTCGCCCTCCTCGCCCTCGAGCTCACCGAGCTCCTTGCGGATCGCGTCGAGCTGGCGGCGCAGGAGGAACTCACGCTGCGACTTCTCCATGCCCTCGTTGACGTCCTCACGGATGCGCTCACGCACGGCGATCTCGGCCAGCACGTCGCGCAGCCAGGCGGTCACCTTGGTGAGGCGCTCGGCGACGTCGATCGTCTCGAGCAGCTCCAGCTTGCGCTCGTACGAGAGGTCGGGCGAGAAGCCCGCGGTGTCGGCGAGCGCGCCGGGCTCGTCGACCTGGCGGAGCATGGCGATGACGCCACGGTTGCCGCGCGCCTCGAGGATCTCCTCGACGACGCCGCGATACTCGCGCGCCAGCTCCTGGGTGGCCTCGTCGGCTTCGGGATCGGGCCGCTCGTTGACCTCGATGCGGAGCGCGCCACCGGCGGCCTCAGCACGGCCGAGCTCGGCGCGGTGAAGGGCGCGCAGGGTGACGCCGCGGCTGCCGCCGGGCAGCATCGCGGGCTCGCCTTCGAGGACGGCAATGACGCCGATGCGGGCGAAGCGCCCGTCGACGCGGGGGACGAGCACGACCTTGCGGTCATCGCCGATCTCATCCACGGCGGCATTGGCCTCGGGGGAGGCCAAATCGACGCTGAGCGCCATGCCGGGCAGCACGAGGGCATCCTCAAGCGGGATCAGCGGTAGCGTGAGCGGCACGAAGGTGTGATCGTCAGTGGTGTCAGTGGGGTCGGACATGGCAGCTCCTCGGCGTGACGGATGGATTGGAACGGGACTATCTGCGTCTTATGTACTCAACGTTTCTCAGCCTATGCCCATTCCCCCCGTCCGTTGGCCGTGGCAAGAGCAATGCCCGGCGTTGTGCGCCCTCTCACCTTTTTCTGTCGGGTCTGCATACTCTTCTCATCCACACCCTTTGCCTTTGCGAGCTGAAGGCCGCAGAATCATCTTCCCGGCCATGCGCTCAACCCCCGCCGGGATACCGAGGAGAGAATCAGATGGGGATCGTCATCGAGAACGAGTTCACCGTCGCCGCGTCGTCGGATGACACCTACGCGCTGATGACCGACGTCGAGCGCGTCGCACCGTGTATCCCCGGCGCGAGCATCACCGGCCGGCGCGACGATGGCGCCTACGACGCCCTCGTCACCATGAAGATGGGGCCGATGAGCCTGACCTACAAGGGCGTCATCGAGATCATCGAGCGGGACGACGCAGCGCGCACGGCCGTGATGCGCGCGAAGGCGACCGAGACCAAGGGCCAGGGCTCCGCGCAGGCGACGCTGACGATGGACATCACGGACGCAGGCGGGGGCTTGACCACCGTCAAGGTCGGCTCCGATATCCTCGTGACCGGGCGCGTCGCGCAGATGGGCCGTGGAATCATGACGGACGTCGCCGGCAAGATGATCGGCGAGATGGCCAAGGCGATGGAGGCGACGCTCGTCGCCGGTGCCGAGGCGAAGGCACGGGGTGGGGCGCCGCCGGAGTCGGTTGCCGCGCAGGCACCGAGCGCCGTCGGGATCGCGGCCGACATCACGAAGGGCAAGATCAAGGGCCTCTTCGGGGGCGGCAAGGACTGAGCGTTGAATGCTCGGCCCAGCGCCCCCGCCGGGGCGCCGGTCATGGAAGGGGAATAGGGTGCTGCCAAGCACATTCGAGTACGTCGCACCGACCTCGCTTGACGAGGCGCTGCAGGCGCTCGCGGCACGGACCGGCGACGCCAAGCTCATGGCCGGGGGGCAAAGCCTGCTGCCGATGATGAAGCTCCGGCTTGCGAGCCCGGGCATGATCATCGATCTCAACGGGATCGCGGGCCTCGACACGCTTGAGGAGTCGGACGGGATGCTGCGCATCGGCGCCCTTGTCCGCCATGCCGATCTCGAGCGCTCCGAGCTGATCGCCGAGCGCTACCCGATCATCCACGACGCCGCTCAGCGTGTGGCCGACCCGCTGATCCGCAATCGGGGCACGTTCTGCGGCTCGCTGGCGCATGGCGATCCGGCTGGCGACTGGGCAACCGTCGCGACCACGCTGGGTGCCGAGCTGCACGCGGTCGGCCCGCATGGCGCCGTGGTGCACAGCGCGCACGACTTCCAGACGTCGATGTTCGAGACGCAGTTGGGCCTGGACCAGATCCTCGTCGAGGCACGCATTCCCGCGCCGACGGCGGGCCAGGGTTCTGCCTATCTGAAGATCGAGCGCAAGGTCGGCGACTACGCGGCCGCTGCAGTCGGTGTGATGATCGTGCTCGACGGCACGACGATCACCGAGGCCTCGATCGGCCTCACGAACGTCGGTCCGCTGACGATCCACGCCGCCGACGCCGCGGCGTCGCTGGTCGGGAAGTCGATCGACGATACGGCCGCCATCGAGGAGGCCGGACGGCTCGCGATGGAGGCCTCGCAGCCGAGCAGCGACCTCCGCGGCCCGGAGGACTACAAGCGGGACCTCGTGCGCGTGCTGACCAAGCGCGCGTTGCGCAAAGCGGGCGCCCGCGCCCAGGGCACGGAGGCGTGATGAGCGACAAGGTGATCGTCACCACCGTCGTGAACGGCGAGGAGTGCGAGGCGACCGTCGAGCCGCGCACCCTGCTCGTCCACATGATCCGCGAGAGCCTGCACCTGACGGGCACGCACATCGGCTGCGAAACGACGTCGTGCGGCGCCTGCACGGTGCTGCTCGATGGCCGGCCGGTCAAGTCGTGCACGATTCTCGCCGTGCAGGCGAACGGCCGTGACGTGATGACCGTCGAGGGCCTCGAGGGCGCCGACGGACTGTCGCCGGTCCAGGAGGGCTTCAAGGAGGAGCACGGGCTCCACTGCGGCTACTGCACGCCGGGCATGATGATGACCGTCACGGCCCTGCTCGAGCAGAACCCGCATCCGTCCGAGGACGAGATCCGCAAGGCCATCAGCGGCAACGTCTGCCGTTGCACCGGCTACGTCAACATCATCAAGGCCGTGCACTATGCGGCCAAGAGGCGGGCAGGAGCGGCGGCATGAGCGCGCCGACCGTCAACACCGTCGAGCGTGCACCGGGCTTCACGTTCTCCGTGGGTGGTCCCTGAGGCATCAACCCACCGCCGTTTCGGGCGCGGCTGCGAAGAGCAGTGCGATGCAAAACCCTGTCCGCACCATCGACCCGCGACCGCGCCTACGCTGCGGGGGATGAGCACCTCCCAGCAGCCCCGCCGCGCGATCGTCGTCGGCTCCGGTTTCGGTGGCTTGGCCACGGCCATGCGCATGCTCGCCGCCGGCCTTGACGTGACCGTCGTCGAGCGCCTGCCTGAGCCGGGTGGACGGGCCTCGCAGCTCAGGGATCAGGGCTACACCTGGGACCTCGGGCCCAGCCTCGTGACCATGCCATGGTGCTTCGACGAGCTGTTTGCACTGCTCGACCGCGACTTTCGTCGCGAGGTGGAGCTGATCGGGCTCGACCCGTTCTACCGGATCGACTGGCCGCACGACGGCACCCGCATCGACTTCCTCGGCGACGTGGGGGCGATGCAGGAGGAACTGGCCCGCCTCTCGCCGGCGGACGCTGCCGCCTACCCGGCGTTCCTCGAGGCCTCGCGGCTGATCCACGAGAACGCTGTGCTGACGGCCGGCCGGCGCGCCTTCGAGAACCCGCTGCCGTTCGCGCAGCTCCTGCCGACGATGCTCAAGCTCGGCGCGGCGCGCAGCCTGTCGCACTTCTGCTCGCGCTTCTTCTCCGAAGAGCACATCTTCCAGGCCATGAGCTTCCACTCGCTGTACATCGGCGGCGATCCGTACCGCGTGCCCGCGGTCTACGCCGCGCTCGCCTACCTGCAGGTCGCTGACGGCGTCTGGTACACGAAGGGCGGCATGTACTCGATCGTGCAGGCAATGGTGCGGGCCATCGAGGGCGCCGGTGGTCGCGTGCGCTGCAACGCCGACGTCGACGAGATCATCGTCCGCGGCGGGCGGGCGATCGGCGTGCGCCTAGCCGACGGCGAGGTGCTGCCGGCCGAGATCGTCGTGTCGGACGCCGATCCCGTGCGCACCCGGACGCGTCTCCTCAACGGGGCCCCCGACCGCGCGCCGTGGCGCTTCCGCGGACCGCGCAACGGCATGTCGTGCTTCCTGCTCTACCTCGGCACGGATCGCCAGTGGCCCGAGCTGCTGCACCACACGCTGATGGTCGGCGACGGCTACCGCACGTTCATCGATGACGTCACGCGCCGGCAGGTGCTCCCCGAGAACCTCTCGCTGTACCTGCACGTGCCTGCGCGCACGGACCCGTCGATGGCGCCCGCGGGCGGCGATTCGCTGGCCGTCCTGCTGCCCGTGCCGAACCTCGCCTCGGGCGACGACTGGAGTGCGATCTCCGACAGCTGGCGCGACAAGGTGGTGGACTACCTCGAGCACGACGCGGGAATGACTGGCCTGCGCGCGTCGATCAAGGTGGAACACCGGATGACGCCGGCCGACTTCGAGCGGCGCTACGACGCCGACGAGGGGACCGCATTTTCGACCGAGCCCCTGCTGACCCGCTCGGCCTACTTCCGCCAGCCCAACCGAGATCGCACCGTCGATGGCCTGTATCACGTCGGCGCCGGCGCGCACCCGGGCGCCGGCGTGCCGGGCGTGCTGCTCGGCGCCGAGGTCGCCGCCAGCCTGGTGCGACGGGATCTGGGGATCGCGACGTGAGGCTCCCGCGCCGGGGCGGCGCAGCCGCCGACGGCTATCTGCCGGAGGCCGAGGAGGTCATGCAGCAGGCGGCGCGCACCTTCTCGCTGGCCGCACGCCTCTTGCCCGCGACGGTGCGCGACGACGTCGTCCTGCTGTACCTCGTGCTGCGTACCCTCGACGACCTCGTCGACGAGCAGCGTCCCGAGGCCGCCGCCGCCGTTGCCGCGGTCGAGACGTGGCTCGTCACCGACGAGACCTCGACGCG
The DNA here is from genome assembly GCA_044237215.1 of Gaiellales bacterium. Classification (GTDB taxonomy): domain Bacteria; phylum Actinomycetota; class Thermoleophilia; order Gaiellales; family F1-60-MAGs149; genus F1-60-MAGs149. Next base: position 4,139 of record JBIIFR010000017.1, on the reverse strand, counting down.
CGAGACCGTCATCCTCGCCGACCTCTCGACCCGCTACGGGCTGCCGCGGCCGGCGCTGGTCGCCTTTCTGCAGGGCATGCGCGATGACCTCGCGACACCCGCCATCGAGACCGAGGGCGACCTCGACGTCTACTGCTACCGCGTGGCGGGCTGCGTCGGCGAGCTGATGGCCGCCATCCTGGGTGTCTGGGACGAGAGCGCCTGGAGCGCCGCCCGCGCGCTCGGCAACGCCATGCAGCGGACGAACATCCTGCGTGACGTCGACGAGGATCTCGCCAACGGCCGCGTGTACCTGGCCCGCGAGACGCTCGAGCGCTTCGGCATCACCGACCTCGCCACCCAGGATCGCACCGAGCTCTATCGCGATCAGATCGCCCGGGCCGACACGCTCTACGATCAAGGTCTCCGCGGCGTGCCCATGCTGGTGCACGGCCGCCGCTCCGTCGCCGCGGCCGGTGCCATGTACCGCGAGATCCTCCGCGAGATCGAGCGCGGTGGTTACGGCGCCCGGCGCACTCGCTCCATCGTCTCCCGTCCCCGCAAGGCTGCGCTTGTCGCCACCGCCTTCGCCCGTCCCACGAGGTGGTCATGACCGAAGAGCAATTCCCCGGCACCGTCGCCTCTGTGCGCCGTGCCCTCGAGCGCGCGTTCGTCGAGGAGGATCCGCGCGATGCGGCCTGGCGCGGCCGGGTCGGCAACGCGCGCATGTCGGTGCGCGTCGACGTCGCGCCCGATCCTGCCGATGCTGCGCAGGCGATGGTCGTAGCCAGCTCCGAGGTTCTGCCGGTGCCGAAGTTCACCGGCCCGTTGGCCGTGGCTGTCCTGCTCGAGCATGACGGCTTCGTGCTGGGTCGCCTGCGCCACGACGGTAGCGCCCTGGTGGCGGAGCAGACCATCCTCGGTGGCCACACGCTCTCGCAGGAGGAGACCACCGTTGCGGTCTGGACGGTTGGCTGGCTGTCCGCCAACGAGGGTGCCCGCCTGCACATGCGCGTCGGCGGCATGGATCCGGGCGAGCCGCGCGTGCCCGACGTCGACGTCCGCCGCGGAGCCGACGAGCGGGTGGCCGTCGTCCGCGAGCGCGCCGGCCGCTGGCTCGAGGCCCAGGGCTTCGTGGACGATCCGGTCTGGGGCCTACACGGTGCTGCCGGCTCCACGCGGGTCTTCGTCTCCGCCATGCACCACCTCGAGCGCTCCAGCGTGCTCGTCGTCGCGGCCCCCGTGCTTGTCGACGTCGACCTCAGCGACGAGCTGGCGCTCGCCGCCTGCGCGATCGCGGCCGAGGGCACCGTCGGACGCTTCGCCTACACCGAGCCGCGCCGCGAGCTCTGGTTCGAGCACGCGATCCTTGCGGACGACCTGCAGGAGGTCGAGCTGATGCACGCGGTCCGCGCCGTCGCCGAGACCGCCGACGCGGTCGACGAGCGCCTGGCCGCGGCGCATGGCGGCCGCCGCTACCTCGATCTGGCCTAGCTGGTCGTCTCGGTCGGCTGGCCGATCCCGGCCGGCGTCAGCTCCTGCGGATCGACATCGGGGGAGACCTGGCTGGCGCGTGCGATCGTGCCGCCCTCCTCGGTGTCGGTGACGAAGCCGCTCGGTGACACGCACGCCAGCAGCCGGCCGGCGTCCGCATCGCTGCCGGACAGGCACGAGGCGTCGACCCCGTTCGCGCGGGTCTGCACGGCGAGGTTGCCATCGTCGGCGGCTGCCACGCGCGACGCGATCTGTCGCACGCGGTCCTCACCGATCAGGAGCGCAGCCGCGGCCAGCGCGTCGGCGCCGTTGCCCTTGAAGTCGCGATCCCGGCAGACCGGCTCGCCACCGCTCTCGCTCACGCAGACCCACAGCATCGACGAGCGGGCGAGATCGACACCGACGCGCACGGTGCCCGTATCACGCGTCAGGGCGATCATCCCCCGCTCACCTTGGCGGACGAGCGTGAGCTCGCCCTGCACGCCATCGAGGATCGTGGCGTAGGTGATCCGCCCGTTGGGGTGCTGTGCCGCGAGGGCCAGCACCCCGGCGGGCGTCTCAGCAGGGAAGATCGCCTCGACCGGCTCCGCCGCAGCCGCGGCCGATCCGTCGCCATCGGCTTCGAACGGCGAGATCGTGACGGCATCGGCGCCGGTTGGCGGCGGCGCGGGTGCGGTCCCCGCCGTCGGCGTCGCCGACGAGCCACCGCAGGCCGCGAGCACGCCGGCGAGCGCCAAGAGCGGCAGGAGGCGTCCACGCGTCAGCACTCGCCCATCCTATCCGCCGGGGCAGCCACCCGCCCGGTTGGTACGCTGGCCGCCATGGCTGACGGCGAGCTCTTCCTCGAGGATCTGCAGGCTGCGATCCATCGCGCCTTCGAGGAGGGAATCGAGCCGGCCGCGCTGCTCCTGCACCCCGCGACGGTCATCCACGTCTCGGATCCGGCCCTCGGCCTGGAGCCGCTCGGCGCCTCCGAGATCGATGCGATCGACACCGTGCCGATCGAGATCGATCCGCTGCTCCCCATCGGGGAGATCGGCGTGCGCGAGCGCACCCCGCCGCGCGGCTGACGGCTGGGCCGCGCAGGCGGCGTGGTGGTCAGCCGGCGGCGAGCGGGATCAGGTCGTCGAGGTCGGCGGGCGACCCGTCCCCGATGCCGAACATGCCGGCGAGCATGCCGGCCACGCCCTCCGGTGTCGCGCCGTGCTCGCGGTGCTCGCGCAGCGTGACCGCGCCGTGGCGCTTGGCGAGGCGCGTGCCGTCGTCCCCGAGGAGCAGCGGCACGTGACCGTAGTCCGGCGGCTCTCGGTCAAGCAGGCGCATCAGCAGGCGCTGGCAGGCGGCGGAGGGGAGCAGGTCCTCACCGCGCACGATGTGCGTCATCGCGGGCTGCGCGTCATCGACAGCGCACGCGAGCTGGTAGCCGAACACCCCGTCCGTCCGCACGAGGACGAGGTCGCCGAGGGTGGCGGCCACGTCGATTGCGACCGGTCCGTGGACGAAATCATCGAATTCCTCGACGCCGGCCGGTACGGCGAGGCGCAGGGCGTGGCGCTCGCCGGCGGCCACGCGTGCGGCCGCGGCGGCGGGGGCGAGCGCGCGGCACGTGCCGCTGTAGATCGGTCCCTCGTCGCCGTGCGGCGCCGACGCCGCGGCGCGGATCTCGGCCCGCGTGCAGAAGCACGGATAGACGTGGCCCTCGGCCTGTAGCTGGGTGAGGGCCGCCGCGTAGTGGTCGTGCCGCTCGGACTGCCGGATCAGCTCGCCGTCCCACGTCAGGCCGAGCCACGCGAGATCCTCGAATTGGCGGAACTCGAACTCCTCGCGGCAACGGTCGACATCGAGGTCATCGACGCGCAGCTGGATCGAGCCGCCGGTGGCGCGCGCGTGAAGCCAGGCGATCAGCGCCGTCCGGACGTTGCCCAGATGCAGATCGCCGCTCGGTGTGGGTGCGAACCGGCCCTTCGTCACGGCCGCAGACTATCGCGGGACGCCGATCCCGGCTCGGGACCGAAGCGGTGCGGATCCCCTCCGCCAATGCGGCTCGCCGCCTGGTCCCGATCGGGCGCAACCGTCGTCTGTGCGGCGCGACAGTCCGAGGACGGGCGCAGAATGTCGCCATGACCCGCGTGTACTCGACCGAGGACGGCGACCTGCGCGGTGGTGGCAACCGGCGGGCGCGCAAGGGCGTCGCGCCGGGGCCAGGTGCCGCGCAGGGGCATCCGAGCGACGGCATCGTGCGTGTCGAGCGGCGACGCGGCGGGCGCGGCAAGGGCTGGGTCACCCTCGTGACCGGCCTCCCCGGCGACCCGAAGACGGCTCTGAAGGAACTCAAGCGGCTGGTCGGCGCGGGCGGTGCGCTCCGCGACAGCGCCGTGGAGATCCAGGGCGATCATGCGGAGAAGCTGATCGAGCACCTCACCCGGCAAGGGCATCGCGTGCGCCGGGTAGGCGGCTGAGCAGCGCCTCCAGGTCGTCCGCGGCGATGCCGGGCTCGCCGCTGCCGCCGAGCGGACGCTGACGCTGCTCCTCGCGTTCGAGGTCGTGGAAGTCCGACCCGGTCGAGACCAGCAGGCCATGGCGTTCGGCAAGCGCGCGGTACGCCTGCTGCGTGGCAGGGTCCTGATCGGGGCGGTGCGCCTCGATCGCGCACAGCCCGGCGTCTG
>JBIIFR010000299.1:0-2743 GCA_044237215.1 Gaiellales bacterium | reverse complement strand
GCCGCCACGCGGCAGCTGGACGTTCGGCTACCGCCGCGCGGAGGTGCTGGCCGCCGTCGTCAACGCCGTGCTGCTGATCGTCCTGTCGGCCGGACTCGGCTACGAGGCGATCACCCGGCTCCTCGATCCCCAGCCGGTGCAGGGCGGGGGCGTCGCGGTGATCAGCCTGATCGCGATCGTCCTCAACCTGATCCCGGTGCTGCTCCTGCTCCGCGCCGGCGCGCGCCGCAACCTCAACGCGAACGCCACGATGCTGCACTTCGCCAGCGATGTCCTGTCCTCGCTCGCCGCCTTCGTGGCCGGCGTCGTGATCGTCGTGACGGGGTGGGAGCGAGCGGACCCGGTGGCCGGTCTGATCGTCGTGGCGCTGATCGTGGTCGCCTCGCTGCGCGTCCTGCGCGATGCCGTGCGGCTCCTGCTCGAGGAGGCGCCGCCCGGTGTCGACCCGGCCGCGCTGGGGCGCACGATCGCCGCAGTACCCGGCGTCTGCGACGTCCACGATCTCCACGTCTGGCAGATCAGCGACGGCTTCCCTGCGCTCTCGGCACACGTCGTGATCGACCCCGGCCTCGACCCGCACGCGATGCTGCACGCCGTGCAGCGTGCGCTTGCCACCTGCTGCGACATCGAGCACACCACGATCCAGATCGACGTGGACCACACCCGTGGCCTGCGCATCCAGTCCCGACTCAGCCAGCCCCGGGAGGCACCATGAGCAGTCCCCTGATTGACGTCGCGGAGCTCCGCGATCTCCATGCCTTCCAGACCGTGCAGGTCGTGGACTGCCGGTTCCGCCTCGGCCAGCACGGGGCCGGGCTCGAGCTGTACCGGGAGGGGCATATCCCCGGCGCCCACTTCCTCGATCTGGACGATGACCTGAGCGGACCGGTGCGCGAGGATCGCCTCGGCGGACGGCATCCGCTGCCGGAGCGCGCGGCCTTTGCCGCCTCGCTGATCGCGGCGGGCCTGCGCGGTGACACGCCGATTGTGCTCTACGACGACGGCACTGGCGGCGCCGCACGCGCGTGGTGGCTGCTGCGCCACCACGGCGTCGAGAGTCGCGTGCTGCGCGGAGGGCTGGCAGCGTGGGACGAGCCGCTGATCGGTGGCGACCCGTCGCGCGGTGGCGGCGACCTCGTGCTCGGCGCGGAGCGCAGCGACGATCTGGTCGGGGCCGACGAGGTGCAGGCGGCGATTGCGGCGGGGCGCCACGTGCTGGACGCGCGTGCGCCAGAGCGCTACCGCGGCGAGGTCGAGCCGATGGATCCGGTCGCCGGCCACATCCGTGGAGCCCGCAACGCGCCGTTCAACGCGCCCGATGCGATCACCGACGACGTCCTCACCGCCTCGGAACCGCCGATCGCCTACTGCGGCTCCGGCGTGACGGCCGCCGCACTGGTCCTCCGCCTGGTTGAGCAGGGGCGCGACGACGCCCAGCTCTACGCCGGTTCGTGGAGCGACTGGTGCGCGCGCGGTCTGGCCGAGGTGCCTAGCTAAGCAGGGCGCGCAGGCCCTCACGGCACTGCGTGGCTCCGCCCTGGGCGGGATGCCGAACGCAGCCGGTGGCGAGGTCGCCCAGCGCGCGCTCAGCCACACGTCCAACGGCGAGCACCTGCGCCGGCCCGAGCAGGGCCACGGCGCGTTCGAGGAATGGTCGCCCGAGCGCGACCTCACCGGCCTTCGGGGCCCGGTTGGCCAGCGGCCGGCCGGCGGGGTGCGGATGAAAGGGCACCGTGTTCCAGAGGACGACCTCGTACTCAGCCCCGAGCTCGTCGAGCACGCCGTGGATGATCGTCGCGGAGCTCTCCGTCCAGCCGCCGTCCTTGGTCGACGACTGCGCGAAGGGCGCACCCCACTGGGCCAGCTGGCGTTCGCTGGTAAAGGCGATGCCGCTGAAGCGCCCGCCGCGCCAGCCCATCGCCTCGCCGACCAGCAGAGCACGGGGCCGTGGTCGCTGCTCGAGGTAGGCCAGCAGGTTCGCGGTGCGGATCGCCGGTGCCGCCGGCAGCTCGAGCGCATCCCAGCGCTCACGCAGGGGGTTCACCAGTGTTGCCGGCGTGGGGCAGGCCGCAACGTCCGCGACCAGCGCGGCGAGGCTCATCGAGCGCGCGAGGCGTGCCGCGAGACGCGGGCCCGCGCCGAGACGCTCTGCGGGCGCCGCTCGATCAGACGGGCGCCGGCACCGCCACCGCCACGCGGTCCGCGCTTTGGCCCCCGCGTCCACGGGCGTCGTTCGCGTGGGTGCCGGTCGGTGCCGCCGCCGCCGTTGCCGAGGCCGGCCAGCCAGGCGGCGTCGATCGCATCCTGCCGCTTCGTGTCACCCAGCGCCTGCCACATGAAGTGCCAGACCGGGATGATCACGAGCTTAGGCAGGATCGTCATCACGATCCACGCCCACAGGATTTCTTCCCAGAGACTCATTGCAGAAACTCGTTTCGCACGCCACCATCGTAGCGGCCGCACGGGTAGTGCGACAATGGGGTCAGACCCGTTTGTCGCATGACGACCAACGCGCCTGCTTCAGCGTGTGCGGGGCCTGTGGTCGTACGACAAACGGGTCTGACCCCTTCGTCGCATTACGAGACGGTCATCGTCCCCTCGAGCAACTCCTCGCGGAACTCGCCGATGCGCAGGCGCACCACGACCTGCCAGGAGCCGGGCGTGGGTAGTTGCACGGTGCCCGTCCAGTGCGCGGCGTTGATGACGGTGAGCGCGACAGGCAGACGCTCGACCGTGTCGCTGG
>JBIIFR010000298.1:0-2744 GCA_044237215.1 Gaiellales bacterium | reverse complement strand
TGACGGAGCCGATCTACGCGAACGCCGAGTGGGTCGACGGGCGCATCGTCACAGCACCGGCCGAGCCGACGATGATGTAGCGCGGCTCGGGCGCTCCGGGCGCGCGGACGCGTTCGGTTCTCGTGCGCGACTGCGTGGGTGTGTGCCGTGCACGTCGCTCGCCGGTTCGCTCATGTTCGGCACGGTGCGGGCATGCGGCGCGGCCAGTCCACCATCGAGTTCCTCGTCCTGCTTGGTGTGGCGATTGGGCTGACGCTGCTGGTTGCGATCGCGGCGCGAGCCGATGGTGGCTCGGTGCGGCGACAGCTGATCGAGTCGATTCCGGGGCATCGCCCGGAGCGCCGTGATGATCGCTGGGCCTTGCGCAGCGATCCGTACGGCCCGTTGATTCGCCGCTACGTCCCGACGATGATCCTCGAACGGGATCGCTACGGCGAGGACGCGGCGGTGCCAACGGATCCCGGCATCTGCCGCAAGCCGTGGTGTGCGGCGCTTGGCACGGGCCGCCCGGCGATCTTCACGCATTTGGTGCGGCGTCCGGGCGTGACGTACATCCAGTACTGGTTCTACTACCCCGATTCGAAGACGCTGCACGCGCCGATCCCCGAGCTGCGTGGCTACCACCGCGACGACTGGGAGGGCATGATCGTGCGCATTCCCGACGGCGGCGAGCCGGCCGCGCGGGTGACGGCGCACCAGGGCCTCGTCGGCTCGGCCCGCGGTTGGACGGCGGGTGCGGGTGGCGTCGCGTTTGCCGCCGATCCGGGCTGGCGCCCGATCGCCGAGCACCCGGTCATCTACCGCGCCGCCGGTTCGCATGCGAACGGCTTCGCCCGGGAGGGAATCGACATGCCGCTCGACCGTTGGAACGGCGATCTCGCCCGCCTCCCCTGGAACGCCTTCACCTTGGTCGCGGCCGACACAGCCCCAGCCCTGCGCTTCCGCTACGACCCAGCCGCGACGCCACCGTGGATGAAGGCGCTCTGGACGCACCCGGAGGTGACAGGAACAGGTCGGTGAGCCCCTGCTCGGGCAGTACCATTTTGGCGTGCGTCGCGCCGTGATCACCGTTGCTTTGCTCCTGCTCATCGTGCCGCCGGCGCACGCCCGTTGGGCTGACACCGACCGGTTCGGCGATTCTGTGCGTGCGCAGATGTGGCCCCAGGCTGCGTACGACGACGTTGGTCGCGGCTTCGTGGCGTGGACCTCGATCACCACGGGCCTGGTGCCGTACTGGCCCGAGGTTGCGATGTACGACGGGACGGCCTGGTCGACGCCGGTGCGCATCGGCGGTGCCACGGCGCTCATGCAGCCCGGGAAGATCGTCGCGGCGGGTGACGGCCACGCCGCCATCGAGATGAGTGATGTGACGGGTGGCGGGTCCAAGCTGCTTGTCGCCCGCTACGCCGACGGACGCTGGGGCGATCCGGTGCAGCTGTCGGATCCCGGCGGCGCCGCGTCCACGCGGTCACTCGCCATCACCGCGGCGGGTGAGGTCGTCATCGCGTGGATCGAGGACGACGCGCGTATCCGAGCCGCACGGTTCGCCGATGGATTCTGGTCGACTGCGGACGTTGGGTCCGTGAGCGCCGCCAGCGAGGTGTATGTCGTCATCGACGGCTCCGGTGTGCCGATGATCGCGTGGACCGATACGTCCGGCAGCGGTACCGGCTGGTTTGCGTCGCGCCGGCTCGGCGGGGCGTGGTCGGTCCCGGCCCTCGCGGTCGAGACTGGGTCCGGCGGCAACGGAAGCGCGCTCGTGCTTGTCAATGGCCAGCCGCTGCTGGTGTGGGGGCGCACGCTCGCGCCCGGACCCAACTGGCGCTCCGTAGTCGAGTCCGCGCACTTCGACGGTACGCGGTGGTCGGCGGTCGAGACGGTGGCGCAGGAGACTCGCTCGAGTGGCATCGGCGCCGCCTCGTTGCGCGACGGATCCGCGATGGCGGTGTGGCAGGCCGGGACGGGGGGCGTTGACTACGACGTGCGCGTCGCGCGGCGCACCGCTGCCGGCTGGACCACCGCTGAGCAGGTGAACGACACAGGCGGTGCCTGGGAGCCCCAGATCGCGGCGGTCGGCGGCGACAGGGCGCTGGTCGGCTGGCGCTGGTACGACACGCCGTACGCCTCCGTCCTCACGGGAGGGTCATGGGCGACGACCAAACTCGGTGCCGACCAGTCGGCCAACTACGAGCCGGCGGTCGCCGGTAGCCGCGATGGATCTGCGCTTGCGGCCTGGGAGAACGGCCTCGTCTTGCCGTTCGTCTCGGACGTACGGCGCCTGGTTGACGTCCCTGGTCCGCCGCTGGCAGCGACGGTGGAGGCCGGCGACGGCGAGGCCGCAGTCAGCTGGTCAGCACCTCTGCTCACGAACGGCTCACGCGTTGTGTCCTACACCGTTACCTCATCGCCCGATGGACGCACGTGCACCGCCGCCGCACCGGCGCGCGCCTGCACGGTCTCGGGACTGCGGAACGGAAGGGCGTATCGCTTCTCCGTCGTGGCGGCGAATGGGGAAGGGTCCGGCACAGCCGCCACCTCGGCCGCGGTCACGCCGAAGACGCGCCCGACGGTCAAGGTGCTCTCGACGACCTCGGCCGGCGGCTCGCTGCGCACGTGGATCCAGGTGAGCGGCCCCGGGACCATCACGCAGGTCGGAACGTCGGCGGCGATCGAGCCGCGCGTCTGCCGCGCCGCGCTGACGGTCCGCAAGGCCGGACGCGTGCTCGTGGTGTGCACGCCGGGTC
>JBIIFR010000297.1:0-2751 GCA_044237215.1 Gaiellales bacterium | reverse complement strand
GGCGTCACGCCCATTTCGCGACAACGGTTGCGATAATGCCGCACCTTCATCGTCTGATACTTGTTGATGTCGAGTCCGGGCACGGCCTTCTGATACTCGACGAGGCCGACGATGTTGCCGCGGTACGCGTCGAACACCTCGTGGACGGCCTCCTCGTACGCGGGGTCCTTCTCGATCAGTATCCGGCACGCCGTCGTACCGAAGGTGATGTGGCGGCCCTCGTCCATCAGGATCAGCTTGAAGCCCTGCTTCAACGTCGGGAAGGCATCCCACTGCGTCGTCGTGTCGATCACGATCTCGTACGACGGCATCGTCAGGACGCCCTCGACGAACCCGTTGTAGGCAGCGGAGAACTGCACGAAGGCGCGCTCGATCTCCTTCTCCGTCCCACCGAGTGCGGCCTCGTGCAGGATGCGGCCATAGTTCGGCAGCGCCTCGTGCATGACGTCGCGCACCTCGAAGCGTCCGGTCGGATCGACGGTCTTGCCGCGCATCAGGAAGTGCGGCGCGACCTCACCCGGATCGACAATGCCGACGACGGCCTCGTGCCAGCGCATGAAGAACTCGGCGTGCTTCGCCTCCTCGAGCAAGAACGTGGCGAGGAACATCGTCCAATCGAAGCGGCGCAGCGCATGCGAGGCAGCCAGCATTGGCACAAGCTCGTCCGTGACGGCCTGCTCGCCCGCGAGAAAGCGGATCGTGACGCCAAGCAGGCCCTTCTGCTGCTCCGGCGTGACGCGCTGCCAGTCGAGTGCGTCCTGCGTGAAGTCGAGGTCCTCGACGGTCCAGTGCTTCCGCATCGCCTTCTCGTACTTGCGGTAGATCTCGCCGCCCACCATTTCGCGGGAGAAGTGAAATTTCGACTCGATGTCGCTGCTCATGACCGTCCTCTCGTGGCGCTGAAGCGATTGTGGCAGGAAGTGCCGCGTCGTGCACGGCGGCGAGGCCTTGCCCGCTCGAGCCGTCTGTAGCAGATCTGCTACGTTGGGTCGGTGAACGTGATCCCTCAGCGCGAGCTCCGCAACAACGTGTCCGACGTCCTGCGCCGCGCCGAGGCGGGCGAAGACTTCGAGATCACGGTCGATGGGCGCCCGGTGGCTCGACTCTCGGGCATCGTCGGGCGTCGGCGTTTCGTGCCGGCAGCCGACTTCATGCGTCTCTTCGATATCGCTGGTCCGAAGGACACCACGTTCTTTGACGACATCCATGAGGGCATCGACGACGATCTTCACGATCCGTACGAGGCGCGCGCATGAAGGTCCTGGTTGATACGTCGGTGGTGATCGACCCCGCAGGAGCGGAGTGGCCAGAAGACGCGGAACTGGCCATTTCGACCATCACGGTGGCCGAACTTGGCTTCGGCGTCGTCAAGGCTGGCGACCCGGTGCTGCGAGCTCGACGGACGTTGCGCCTTCAACGCGTCCGGTCTTCGTTCGAAGTGCTCCCGGTCGACGAGTCGGTGGCCGAGGCATACGTCACGGCAGCGACCGCACTGTACGTCGACGGCCGCAATCCACGACCTCGTAACTTCGATCTCCTGATCGCCGCAACCGCGATGGCAAATGAGATCCCGCTCTACACGCGCAACTTCAGGGATGTCGCGACGCTGCGTCACCTTGTCGATATCCGGCCAGTCTGAGCGGAAGCCGCACCAGCTCGGTGGATCGGCTACCCCGTGACAGGTTCGGCGGAGGGTGCAGACAGCTCGACGCGGCGAACGGTCTTCGCGACCACCGTGCTGCCGTTGAGTGCTTTGGTCGTGATGACCCAGGCGCCTGCTCCGAGTCGTAGTTCGCAGCGATAGCGCCGGACGGCATTGCGGGTGGTGATCGGGCAGCGTGTGGTGACGCGCGTACTGAGGCGAGCGCCGCGCAACAGGCTGAGGGTCGCGGTCTGGATGACGCGCGTTGCGTCGGTGGGCACGGTGCCGGTAGTGGTGCAGGCGACGGTGCGGTTGCACGAGACCGTTGGTTTGAACGTGACGGTGCGCTGCTGGCTCGCCCCTGATGTTGTTGCAGCGGTTGTCGTAGCTGGTGTCGTTGTGTCGGCTGCGGTGCGCGGTGCGCTTGGGGTTACGCGCCGGGACGCGGGCGAGGGGCTGGAGGTGCCGCTGGTGTTGGTTGCCGTGGCGGTGAACGTGTATTCCTGATCGTTGGTCAGGCCGGTGATGGTGCAGGTGCCGCTCGCGCCGGTGACAGTGCAGGTACGGCCGCCGGGATCTGCGGTGACGGTGTACGAGGCGGGCGTACTGCCGCTGCCCGGGGCGACCGTGATGGTTGCTTCGGCGTTGCCGGCTGTGACGGTCGGCTGGGCGGGGGCATCAGGGGCGGAGAGGAAGGTGCCGGACGTCATCACTCCGGTGGTGCTGCCGGTGACGGACACACTGACGAACAGGCCTCCGGCGTGGGTGACTGAGTACCACGACTGGTTGGCGGCGGAGACGCGGCTGGTCCACGTGATTCCGTCGGGGCTGGTCATGACGCGGTTGCCGGTGCCGGAGGAGGCCACGGCGACGAAGAGGCCGTTGCCGTAGGTGACCGATTGCCAGTTGTTGTTGGCGGCGGAGGTGCGGCTGGTCCACGTGATTCCGTCGGGGCTGGTCATGACGCGGTTGTCGGTGGCGGGATAGGCGGCGACGGCGACGAAAAGGCCGTTGCCGTACGTGACCGATTGCCAGGTGTTGTCGGCGGCGGAGGTGCGGCTGGTCCACGTGATTCCGTCGGGGCTGGTCATGACGCGGTTGTCGGTGCC
>JBIIFR010000016.1:0-10288 GCA_044237215.1 Gaiellales bacterium | reverse complement strand
GCCGAGGCGGCCGCCAAGGCGTCGCCGGAGGATCCGCAGCTCTGGATCACGCTGGCGCAGGCGGAGATCGCGAACGATCAGCTGGACAAGGTGCCGGCCGCGGCGGCGAAGGCCGCCGAGCTCGCGCCCGAGGACGCCGCGGTGCAGTCGGCCGTGGCGGACATCTACCTGGCTCAGGCCGCCGCCGCACTCCAGAAGGCGCAGGCGCTGTACGCCAGCGCGCAGGGTGAGGGACTGGTCGATGGTCGCACCGCCGTGCCGCAGCAGGTCATCCCCGGCCAGTCGAGCGGGGCCACCCCGTTTCAGACCGCGCAGGAGAGCATCTCCAGCGCGAAGCTGTCCGACGTCTCCGCCCAGGTCTCGCCGCTGCAGACGCAGGCCAACGACGCCTACGTGGCGGCCGTCGCAGCGCAGACGACGGTCACCGAACTCGAGCCGCAGGATCCCGCCGCGTGGTTCCGCCTCGGGCAGATCGCGACGGCGGCCAACGACACGACCGAGGCCATCACCGCCTACGAGAAGTTCGTCAAGCTCGCGCCTGCCGACCCCTTGACCAAGAAGGTCGAGGAGGAGATCAAGCGCCTCAAGGAGTCGCAGCTACCGCTGCAGACCGGCTAGCCCCGCGCGCTCGGCCGGGCGGTGCGGTGCTCGGCGCATCCCCCGCCGATCCTTGGCTAGGATCTGCGTCGCGGGCCGTTAGCTCAGCTGGTAGAGCAGGGGACTCTTAATCCCAAGGTCGAAGGTTCGATCCCTTCACGGCCCATCCGCCCTCGGCCCGAGCGCTCGTCGCGCCCCAACCGCAGGCTGGGCACCGCGTCGGCCCTGGCGCCGCCGGCTCGCTCGGCCAGCGAACCCGGTCCGCCACCTTGCCTGCGCTACGGTAGGCACGTGGGTCGTCTGCGCCGTGAGCTCTCGTTGAGTTGGTCCGCGGTTCGCGGTTACCCGTTGCTCTCCCTGCTGTTCGCCCTCCTGTTCCTCGCCGCGCTGGTGATGGGCGTGCTGGTCGGAGGACTCCAGCAGTTCGCCGTCGTCGCCGTGGTGGCTGCGCTCGGGTCGTGGGCCGTGCTCCGCGTACGCGTGGCGCGTGGACGCCATGGCGCGTCGCGCGCCGGCCGGCGACGTGCCGCGCTGATCACGGTCGCCGCCGTCGGCGTGCTCACGCTGGCCCTCGCCCAGCTCGTGCCGTACGGGCGGGCTCACGCCAATCCGCCGGTCACGGGCGAGCCCGAGTGGGCGACACCGGAGACGCGCGAGCTGATGGAGCAGGCCTGCTTCCAATGCCATTCCAACCTGGTCGAGTACCCCTGGTACTCGGACATTGCGCCGATGTCGTGGGCTGTGCAGAGCCACATCAACGGCGGGCGCAGCGAGGTCAACTACTCGGAGTTCGCGACGGATCCGGGCAACGCCGACGAGACGATCGAGGTGCTGCAGGACGGCTCGATGCCGCCCGCGTACTTCACGCGCTTCGGGCGCAATCCGGAGGCGATCCTGAGTGACGCGGAACTCAAGCGGCTGATCGCCGGGCTGCAGGCGACCCCCGGCCTCGCGGGCGAGGACAAGGGCGAGTACGGAGCCGACGGGGACTGACCTACGTGCACCGGGCGGGAGGGGCCGCCGGGTCGCTGCCTAGGTGGTCAGCTCGAGGAAGCGGTCCTTCGCCGGTAGCGGGAGGCACGTCGGCGCGGTCAGCCCCGCGGCGACCCGGGCGAGATCAATTCGCGTCCAGCCCTGGTGGGCGAACTGGTTGACGTAGAAGACGCGGTTCGAACAGTCGGCCATGCACGACCACTCCGTCATCTCCCAACCGGCCTGCCCGCCGCTCTCCCCCTGATCGGCGGGTGTCAGCACCGAGCCCGGCGGGATGTCGAAGCCGTTGAGGATGTGGCGAGCGAACTGGACGCCCTCGTCGGCCGTGGCGAACGCCGGCACACAGCGCGCGGCCCAGAAGGCGCGGACGAAGCGGTTGGAGGCGAGGAAGCCGCCGGGGATCGACTGCATGCCACCGCCGGAGCTCGGCGCCTGCAGCGTCATGCCGGCCAGCTCGATCGGGGCCGGTGGTGCAGGGGAGAGGTACGCGTACTCCGCGAGGTGCGCGATCTGCATCGGGAACGGCGGCTCGTTGGTGAGCACCGTCGTCGGGTTGTCGTGGATCATGAGCTCGCCGTTGACCCACTCGACGGCGAGCGAGTGACCCTGCGCATCGTGGATGCTGTAGTGCAGCATCGGGACCTGACCGCCGTAGGCCGCCATGTGCGGGCCGTGCACGGGCACGGCGGCGAGGGCGGCGCGCACCTCGGCGACGTTCGCGCAGGTCGTCAGCAGGTAGGTACCGATCTCGTGGCAGGCGACGGCCTGCGACTCCTGCTCGGGCGTGACCGCGACGTACTCGGCCGAGACGGGGAAGTTGAAGGCCGCAGCGACGAGGCCGGCGTCATTGACGCCGTCAAGGATGATCTCCAGGCCGACGCCATTCATGCCGACGGCTGCGTGCGTGGTCTCCCACGTCAGACCGCCGACGCCCGGCTGGCCCGCGAGCCCCGTCGCCGTCCGCGTGATGCCCTGCGGGAAGACGATCGGGACGGAATGCAGCGGGAGCGTGAACTCCAACGTGCGGCCGTAGACGACATCCCCCGTTGTGCTCCTGATCGTGAACGACGTGCACATGGCTGCGGCTCCTCGTGGGGTTCAGTCGGAACCTATCAGTGGCCGGCTGCACACGCGGCTCCGGTGCCCGGCGCGGCCGAGAACGACGAAGGGCCCGAGCTCCGTGGGGGAGCCCGGGCCCTCCTGTGCCGCTGACGCTACTGCGCGGCTTCCCACGCGGCCTGGCTAGCCAGATCCGCGAGGGGGCTGAACATACCGAAATCGAAGTCGGCGAGGGGCTCGCCGGCCTGGACCTTGGCGGGCCAATCCGGGTTGCCGAGGGCAGCCTTGCCCTGGGCGACGACGTCGGCGTCGCCGGCGGCGATGACGCTTGCTGCCGTGGCCGGATCGCCGAGGCCACCGTTGACGATCACGGGCGCCTTGGCGTACTTCTTGGCCAGGCCGGACAGGCTATGGCCCGAGCCAAAGACTTCGTCGGTGGCGACGTGCTCCGTGATGTGGAGGAAGCCGACACCGGCCTCGTCGAGCACCGGGAAGATATCGGCGGCATCCTGCTCGCCACCGGCCCACGTGTACTCGAAGTCGTTGACCTTGCTCTGCGAGAGGCGCAGGCCGACGGGGATCTTGCCCTGCGTGGCTGCGATCGCGGCCTTGACGATCTCCTCGTCGAGGCGGATGCGATTGCGGGCGCTGCCGCCGTACTCGTCGGTGCGCTGGTTCGTGTACGCGGTCCAGAACTGGTCGAGCAGGTAGCCGTTGGCACCATGAATCTCGACGGCATCGAAGCCGGCCTCGAGGGCATGGACGGCGGCCGAGACGAAGGCGTCCTTGATCGCGATCAGCTCGTCCGTCGTCAGCTCGCGCGGGGTCGGGTAGGTGCCCTCGCCGCGGTAGAACGTCAGCATCTCGCCCTTCGGCGCCACGGCCGACGGTGCGATCGCGCCCTCGGGGTAGTTCGCGTTGCGACCCTGGTTGAGGGCGCCGGCGTGGACGAGCTGCATGCAGATCTTCGCGCCGGCGGCATGAACGGCGTCGACCACAAGCTTCCACGCATCGCGCTGCGCGGCCGTGGCGATGCCCGGCTGGAAGTGGTAGCCCTGCGAGAACTGCTGATCAACGTAGGAGGCCTCGACGATGATCAGTCCGAAACCACCCTTGGCGAACTTGGCGTAGTAGTCGGCCATGGCCTGCGTGGCGAGGCCGTCCTCCGTCGCGCTGACCCGCGTCATCGGCGCCACTGCCAGGCGGTTCTTCAGCTCAAGCGAGCCGAGCTGGGCGGACTGGAACAGGATCGACGTATCGGACACTTGGGTCTCCTCGGGAAATGCGGACGAACGTTGAGGTAAACCTAGCCGAGGCGTTGGATATTCCCGCCGGGTTCGGCGGGAGGAGCGGCCGTTGGCCTGACACCTCGACGAGAACTCGACGCTCGTCGGCGCTACGGCTGCGCGCGAATGCCGCGCTGCAGCCGTGCGGGCGACAGCGTCATCGCGAGCAGGCAGAACAGCCCCGCCGCGATCGGGAAGGCGAGGAGGACCAGGTCGAAGTTGCCGGTCAGGTCGCGTACCCAGCCGAGGGCCGAGGGCGCGCTGGCGGTAATCAGGTAGCCGACGAACAGCATCATCCCGGCGGCGGCGCCGACGTCGATCGGGCTATCCGCGACGTCGAGCGGCAGACTCATCGTCACCGTGAACATCATCCCGTTGGCGATGCCGGCCAGCAGCATCCAGCCGAAGCCGAACTCCGGCACGAACGCGAACAGCAGCGTCGCGATCGTCATCACCGCGCTTGCCGCGACGAGGGCCCGACGCCGTGTCACGCGCTCGCCGATCAGCCCCACCGCCAGCGAGGTCGGCAGCGTCCCGATGTTGTACAGGGCGGCGAGCCAGCCGACGGAGGTCTCGGAGTAGCCGAAGTCGAGGTAGGCCGCCGGCGCCCAGGTGGCGAGGCCGTAGAAGACGATGCCCATCAGCCCGAACATCGCCGCGAAGCTCCACACGATGCTGCTGCGCAGCGGGAAGCGGGGGAAGACGCCGCGCTGGCGCGCGGTGTGCATCTTGCGCGTCACGACGATCCAGGCCAGAACGAAGACGAGGCTGGCAGCCGACATGGCGAACAGCGAGCCGCGCCACCCATCGAGCCAGAACGACAGTGGCACGGCCAGCACGGCGGAGGCCGTCGCGCCGACCTGAATGCCGGTCGAGTAGACAGCGGTCAGGAGCAGCGGCCGATCGGCGAAGCGCTCCTTGACGGCGATCACCATCAGCGCGTTGCCGACGCCCATGCCGATGCCGAGCAGGAAGGTGAAAATCAGCAGCCCGGTCGCACCGGGCACGAGCGCGCGCGCCATGCCGGCGGCGGCGATCAGGAGCCCGGCCGCGCTGACGGCGTTGATGGCACCGATGCGTCCGGCGATGATCGGCGCGAGCGGCGCGAAGATGCCGAGGCAGAGCACGGGGATCGTCACGAGCAGGCCGGTGAACGCGTGCGACATGCCCAGCGCCTGCTGGATCTCCGGCACGAGTGGTCCGACGCCGACGACCTGGGGGCGCAGCGTCAGCGAGGTCAGCAGCAGGCCAATCACGAGCGGCATGCGGTCGCCGATCGAGCCAACGGCACGGGCGGCAGTGGCGTGGTCGGCCATGGCTGCAGCATGCCAGACCCCCGCGAGCCGGCCATGGCGTGTCAGCGCGGGATCAGAATGTCGGCGGCAGCGGGTTGCCGCACGACGCGTACGGATCGTTGATCAGCTGCCGCTGTACCTCGTTCATGGTCAGCTGCCAGTGCGGATCGTACGGCGACGGCGGTCCGTTGAAGACGACCCGGACGTCCGGTGTGACGCCGGGCCCACTGGTGGTCAGGCGGTAGCGGTTGAGCGTCGAGATGCCGGTCAGCTGCGAGGCCTCGCCCTTCGGGCCGATCTCGAAGCAGTACTGCCCGTACGGGCGGTTGGCGAGGAAGCCGTTGACGCGCCGCCACAGCCGACCGCCGGCCGGGAAGCCGTAGTCGGAGTTGAGGCTGTCGAGGTAGAGGTTGCGCCCCGCGTCGTCGAGTGGCACGCCCTGCGGCGTCGCCTCGCCGACGGCGACGGGAATGCCCTGCCACGAGTAGGTGCCGAAGATGTGGGGCCACTTGACCGTCTTGCTCGGGCCGTAGCGCGACCAGTCCGCGTGGACCACCAGGTCCGGGGCGGCGCCGGTCCAGTGCGAGATGCGCAGCTCGACCGGGCCGGTGATCCCGCCGTAGTTGCGGACCGAGCGACGCCACTGCTGGAGCGCCCAGTGGCTGCCGTTGGGGGCGGTGCAGGAGGCGACGATCAGCTCGCTGCCGGGGAAGTCTCCACCGCGATACGGCCCGCAGGCGTTGCGGAACGTCTGCCAGTGGGCGCCGCTGGTGCCCTGGCCGCCGGAGTAGTCGAGCAGGAGCCGTCCCCGTGAGAGGTTGACCGCGCCCCAGGCGAGGATGTGCTGCACCTTGCCGGCGACGCGCACGGTCATCAGCGCCACGCCCTGACGGTTGACCTCGAGGCGCACCGGCCCCTGTGGATTGCGGGTGACCAGCGTGCTGGCCGCGGCCGTGCTGCTCCACGTGAGGGCGACGAGGGCGACCAGCAGGGGGAGGATGAGACGACGACGGGGCATTGCTCGCACCCTAGATGACGGCCGGAGGCCCGTGATCTGACGCCCGTCAGGTTGCGGCAAAGGCCGTAGGCAGCTCGCGCTCGAGTGCGTCAAGCTCTGCGGGAAGCCCGACGCCGAAGCGGATGCAGCGGTCAAGCGGGGCCACACCGGGCATGCGCAGGAAGATGCCGCGCCGGCCGAGCTCGTCGAGCACGGCTTTCGCGAAGGGCCCATCACGGCCCAGATCGACGGTGACGAAGTTCGCCGCGCTCGCGATCGGCACGAGCCCGTTGGCGAGCGCGATCTGCGCGATCCGTTCGCGGCCCGCGGCGATCCGTCGGACGCAGTCGGCGAGGTGTGTCTGATCCTCCAGCGCGGCCAGTGCCGCGGCCTGGGCGATGCGGCCGACCCCGAAGTGGTCGCGCACACGGTCGCAGGCGGCGACGACCGCGGCCTCGCCGAACGCGTAGCCGACGCGCAGACCCGCGAGCCCGTACGCCTTGGAGAACGTGCGGAAGCGCAGCACCCCCGGGTCGGCGATGTCGATCGCGGGAATCGCGTCCGGGGGCGCCGTGTCGGCATAGGCCTCATCGAGGCACAGCAGCGTGTCGGCGGGCAGCGCCGCGCGGAACGCCATGAGCTCGGTGCCTGTCCACCACGTCCCCATCGGGTTGTCCGGGTTGGCCACGTAGACGACGCGGGCCCGTTCCGCGTGGGCGCGCTCGGCCAGCGCGGCCAGATCCTCGCGGTCATCGCGGTACGGCACCTGATGCAAGACGCCACCGGCGGCACGCACGTGGAAGGCGAAGGTCGGATAGCCGCCGAGGCTCGTCACGACAGGCGTTCCCGGCTCCACGAAGAGCCGTACCGCAGTGCCGAGCAGGCCGTCGATGCCCACGCCGCAGACGATATTGGCGCGGTCGATGCCGTGGTGGGTGGCTAGCGCGGTGCGCAGGGCGAACGCCTCGGGGTCGCCGTACATCCAGCCGTCCGCAGCAGCGGCCGCGATGGCGGCGACCGCCAGCGGGGACGGGCCGAACGCGCTCTCGTTGGCGCCGAGCCGCGCTACGAACGGCACGCCCGTGCGACGCTCGAGCGTCTCGGGGCCGACGAACGGCACGCTCGGCGGCAGCCCGGCGATCACACGGGCGAGGGGCGGCTGCTCCATGCTCGCCATCGTGACAGCGCCGGTACCCTTCCAAAGGAAACCGACTTGGAGTCCCCATGCCGCGCACCGACCGCATCGAGATCGACCGCACCCGCCTTGCTGCGCTGATCGAGCGCGAACGCGCCACGCTCGCCGCCCGCACACCGCGATCGCGCGAGCTCGCCGAGCGCGCCAACGCGCACATGATCGGCGGCGTGCCGATGCAGTGGATGCAGATCTGGGCCGGCCAGCACGCGCTCTTCTTCGAGCGCGCCAAGGGCAATCGCATCACGGACGTCGACGGCAATGAGCTGCTCGACTTCTGCCTTGGTGACACCGGCGCGATGGCCGGTCACTCGCCGGCGGCGACCGTGGCCGCCGTGCGGCGCCGGCTCGACGAGCTCGGCGGCGTCACCACGATGCTGCCGACGGAGGACGCGATCTGGGTGGCCGATGAGCTTGCGCGCCGCTTCGGCATGGACAAGTGGACGTTCGCGCTGACCGCCACCGACGCGAACCGCTGGGTGCTCCGCACCGCGCGGCAGCTGACGGGCCGGCCGAAGGTGCTGATCATGAGCTACTGCTACCACGGCTCGGTCGACGAGACGATCATCGCGCTCGAGGACGGCGTGCCGACCAGCAAGCCGGGCAACGTCGGGCCGCAGGTCGATCCGGCGCTGACGACGCGCGTCGTGGAGTTCAACGATCTCGCCATGCTCGAGCGCGAGCTCGCCCACGGCGACGTGTCGTGCGTGCTGGCTGAGCCGGCGCTGACGAACATGGGCATCGTTCTGCCCGATCCCGGCTACTGGGAAGCGGCGACGCGGCTGATCAAGGCGGCCGGCGCCCTGCTCGTGATCGACGAGACGCACACGTTCTCGGCTGGTCCGGGCGGCTGCACGCAGGCGTGGGACCTCGAGCCCGACATCGTCACGATGGGCAAGAGCATCGCCGGCGGCGTGCCGATCGGCGCGTACGGCGTGACTGCCGAGGTCGACGCGCGGATCACGGCGGACCCGATGGGCGACTACGTCGACACGGGCGGGGTCGGCGGCACGCTGGCCGGCAACGCGCTGTCGATGGCCGCGGCGCGCGGGACGCTCGAGCACGTGCTCACAGAGGAGGCCTTCGCCCGCATGTGCGACCTCGGCGCCAGGATGCTCGCGGGTATGCAGGACGTCATCGACCGCCACGCGCTCCCGTGGGTCGTGGCCGGTCTCGGCGCGCGCGCCGAGTTCCGCTTCTGCGCCGATATGCCGCGCAACGGCACCGAGTCGCACGACGCGCACGACGCCGATGTGGAGGAGTGGCTCCACCTCGTCACGCTGAACAACGGCATCCTCGTGACGCCGTTCCACAACATGTGCCTCGTCTGCCCGGACACTACGGCGGCCGACGTGGACCGCCTGCTCGCGGTGCTCGACGCGGCGGCCGAGGAGCTTCGCGCGGTCTGACGGCGGCCGGGGTAGCGGCGGGGTTCAGTCCCCGCGGTGGAGCCGAGCGTCAGCCGAGCTCGGGTGCGACGTCGGCGATCGTGTTGTCGATCAGCTCGCGGCGGCCGTGCTCCGTCTCGCGGCGCAGGACGCCGTGCTCGTCGACGCGGTACTGCGCGACCTCCATCAGCGGCGGCGAGTACGAGTGGATCGTGATCGCCGGCGTGCCCTCGAGGTGGGCGACCGAGTGGATGTACCCGGCGGGTCCCTCACGGGTATCGCCGTTGCGCACCTCGACGTCGAAGGAGCCGCTCGGCAGGCGCATCTGCTTCTCCGTGACCGCGCCCTCGACGCCGACGAGGCCGACGCCGGAGATCGCATGGTCGTGGAAGCCGGTGCCCTGTCCGGGCATCCACATGATCAGCCAGCTGTCGACGCGGTCGTCCTCGTAGAGCAGGCGGTAGCGGCGGCGGGTGGGATCGGCGGTGACGAGCGGGCGCCAGAGCTCTTCATGGGCTGCGATCTCGGCGGAGAGCCGCACGAGCTGCTCGGTCGTCAGTGGTCCGTCGCCAGCCGGGACCAGCTCGCGGATCGCCGCGAGCAGCTCAGCGGGCGGCGAAACGACCTCCGTCCAATCCTGTGGTTTGAGGGTGTCCGTGGAAGACATGTCCCACCCCTTTCGCGAGGGCGCCTTCGGGGGATGACGCTCTTCAAAAGCATACCGTTCGGCGCTGACCGAATACACTCCGGCGCATGACGGATGTCCGCATGATCGATGTCGGGGCCAAACCCATCACCCGCCGCCGTGCGCTGGCGCGTGCCGAGGTCCACATGAACGATGTGGCGCTGGCCAAGATCGAGGACGGGACGGTCGCCAAGGGCGATGTCCTGGCGACGGCTCGCGTCGCCGGCATCGCGGCCGCCAAGCGCACGCCCGACCTCCTGCCGCTCTGCCACCCGCTGCTGCTCGACCACGTCCGCGTCGACCTCACGGTCGATCGCGCTGCCGGCTGCGTCCGTGTCGAGGCCGAGTGTGCCGTCGAGGGCCGGACGGGCGTCGAGATGGAGGCGCTCGTCTCCGCCAGTGCTGCCGCCCTCTGTGTGCACGACATGCTCAAGTCGACCGACCCCACGATCTCCATCGACGGCATCGCGCTGTGGGAGAAGGACGGCGGCAAGAGCGGCTCGTGGCGGCGCCCGGAGGCGTGATGCGCGCCTGCGTGCTGACGGTCTCCGACGGCGTCTTCCACGCCGCGCGCGAGGACGGCTCCGGCGATCTGCTGGCCGAGAAGGCCGTGATGAGCGGCTTCGACATCGCGGCGCGCGCGATCGTCCCTGACGAGGCCGACCAGATCGCCGCGCAGGTCGCCACCTGGACGGATGCCGCGGACGCGCCTGAGCTGATCCTCGTCACGGGCGGCACGGGCTTCGCCCCGCGCGACGTCACGCCCGAGGCCCTCGGCCCGATCTACGACCGCCGT
>JBIIFR010000296.1:0-2769 GCA_044237215.1 Gaiellales bacterium | reverse complement strand
CCGTGATCGTCACACGCCACGGGCAGGAGATCGCGGCGGTCGTGTCGATCGAGGATTACCGGCTGCTCGCCAACCTCAAGGCGGCGATTGCCGCGACGCGCCCCGCGCCGTATCGCCCGTCAGAGGCTGCGCTCGAGGCGTGGGCGACCGACGCTGACGAGTACCCGACGGAAGACGAGTGGAAGACGATCGGCCGTGGCGCAGAGCGCTGAGCTGCCCGATCGCGGCGAGATCCGCTGGGCGCTTGTGCCGCACGCGGCCCAGGCGCCGTTCTCGATTGATGGCGCGGCCACCGGACTTGACTTCGAAACGGCTTCAGCATTGATCCGATCGCATGGCCCCCGCGCAGCCGTTCGCCTCATCCTCCCAGCTGTGGTGCGCCCCGTGCTGCTGCTCCACGGCTGGGAGAGCGCGCACCACGGTGCATACGCCGTGCTGCGCACACGTCGCGTTTCAGCACTTAGCCCGGCCGTGCGCGAGGCGCTCCGCGCTGGAACCGCGGACGACCTCGTGCTGCTCGAAGGAACGTCGGCAGGGCATCAGCGGGTGGCCATGCTCGCCGGCCTCACTCGGTTGCACGGCTCCGCGATCGACTCGAGCGTCGTCGGCCACGTGGACGACGCGACGATGTGCCGCGTAGCCGAAGGGCTCGCCACGAGCCTCGCCATGGATCTCGATCGCATTGTCGGCGAACGCGTCGAGGCGGCGCTCGCCGAACTCGGAATCGCCTAGGCGTAGCCCAGCTCGTCCAGGCGATCCTCGTCCATCCCGAAGTGGTGGCCGATCTCGTGCAGCACCGTGATGCGGATCTCCTCGCGCAGCTCATCAATGGAGTCGCACATCTCGGTCAGCGGGCGGCGAAAGATGAGGATCCGGCTCGGGCCGAGCGGCGGCTCGTGGCCGCGCTCCGTCAGCGGCACTCCGACGTACAGGCCGAGCAGGTCGGGATCGTCCGCATCGTGATCCTCGACGATCACCACGACATTGTCGAGCGCGTCGGCGGCCCAGTCGGGTAGCTCGTCGAGCGCGTCCTCCACGACCTGGTCGAAATCGGCGTCGTCCATGCCCGCAGCGTACGTCAGGGCGTCGAGAGGGATGGTCAAGCGGCGGTTCAGCGACTACGCTGGACGCGTGTCTCCGAGCAGGCGCATCCTCCTCGCACTCGTCGTCGGCGCCTGCGCTGCGCTCTCGCTCGGCGGTACCGCTGCTGCCGCCGAGTTCCAGGTGGCCGGGCCCGCCGCGCTCAACGGCAACGACGCCACGTGCGCGCCGTGCCGGACGATCCAGGCTGCCGTGACGCGCGCGGCGCGCGCGCCCGGCCGGGACGCGGTGGTGCTCGCCGCCGGTACCTACAGCGAGTCGGTCACGATTCTCGACGAGGACGACGTGCAAATCGGGGGACGCGGTGCCGCGACCGCCATCAACGGGCGCATCACCGTCGGGCTGCCGGCCCGCGGGCGCGGCGGCAACGCGCTCTCCTACAACGGGATCGCGCGTCGGGTCTGGCTCGTGGCGCTCGGCGTGCGATCACCCGACGTGGCGATCACCGCGCAGAACGTCGACGTCGAGCTCCACAACACCAGCATCCAGGGCGCGATCCGCATGACCAACGCCACACTCGGTGGCGAACGCAACGCGATCGCCACCACGGGCTGCGGGCCGACGATCTCGTTCACCGGCACGGTGCTGTTCACCGACGCCAACGGCCAGCGGTGGATGGGCAACAACTGGCTCGAGCGCAGCATGGTGACGGGCGCCGTGCCGCTGCAGAGCACGATGGTCGGCGGGGCGGGGCTCGTCCACTCGTTTGTCACCGCAAATCAGCAGGGATGCGCGAGCGCATCCGCCATCACCGGCGCCGGTGATGGCGTCAAGGTCTACGCGTACGACACGGTGATCAATGACGTCGGCTCGCCGCTCGCCGCCGTCGAGGGCACGACCAACGCGAACCTCGAGCTCAGCTCGGCCACCATCGTCGGGTCGTTCCAGCGCGGCGTGCGCGTCTCGCGCGGGGCGTGGGCGCAGGTCGACGCCACCGCGATCGACGGACCGCCGATCGCGCTCGACAGCAGCCTCGCCGGACGACTCGTGACGCGCTGGGTGATGGCCAGCGGCGTCGGCGTCACCAACGGCAACGACTCGATCCGCGAGACCACGTACCGGGCCGCGCTCAAGCTGAGCAGCGACGTCGGGTATCCCGCGCTCGACTCGCCCGTCGTCAACGGCATCCGCACGAACATCGGCGAGCTGCAGGTCTTCGCGCCTGGCATCCACACCGACGTGATCGGCACGGCGCGCCCGCAGGCCGCCTTCATCGGCGGGCCCGCCGTCTACGACATCGGCGCGTGGGAGCGCACGCCCGAGCCGCTCCCGCTCAACGGCCTCCCGCTCGGACCCGGATGGGTCGGCGTCGGCCTGATCCCAGCCGGCGGACTCGGCGTCGACCTCGACGGCATCGGATTCCCGATCAACCCCAACGTGCCGACCATCGGCACGCTCGGCTCGGGGCCCGAGAGCCAGGCGGCCGCGACCGTCGCCACCGGGCCGATCCTGCAGATCAGCGTGCCCAAGCAGGCGAAGCAGGGCGCGGTCGTGAAGGTGCGCGTGAAGGCGCCGTACCAAGGGCGGCTCACGGTCCGCGTGTACGGCGCGAAGGGCAAGCTGATCAACGTTGCGCGCGGACGCAAGATCAATCGCGGCACGCGCGTCATCGACGTGCGGCTCGGGCCCAACGCGCGCATCGGCGACGCGCGCGTCACCGCCATCCTG
>JBIIFR010000295.1:0-2773 GCA_044237215.1 Gaiellales bacterium | reverse complement strand
AAGCTGTACAACCGCGACGTCCGGGAGGACGACACCGTGACCGTGATCCACTTCTCGGAGATCCGCAGTTGAGCCGCGTCGCGTGCATCGGCCTGGGCACGATGGGCGGCCCGATGGCGGGGCACCTGCTCGACGCCGGCCACGAGGTCGCGGTCTGGAACCGCACCCCGGCGAAGGCGGACGACCTCGTCGCCCGCGGCGCGCGCCGCGCGGAGTCCCCTGCGGATGCCGCACGCGATGCCGACGTGGTCGTGACGTGCGTGTCTGACTCCCCGGATCTCATGGCGGTGGTGCTCGGCGAGCAGGGCGTGATCGAGGGCATTCCCGCTGGGGCGGTGCTGCTGGACTGCTCGACCGTCTCGCCGAGCGCGGAGAAGGCGCTCGAGGAGGCGCTCGCCGCGAAGTCCGTCGAGGTGGTCGACGCACCGCTGTCGGGCGGCGCCGAGGGCGCCAAGAACGGCGTCTGCACCGCCTTCGTCGGCGGCTCCGAGGCGGCCTTCGCAACGGCGAAGCCGATTCTCGAGGCGTTCTGCAAGACGATCACGCAGCTCGGACCCACGGGTGCCGGGCAGGCCGCCAAGGCCGTCAACCAGATCATCATCAGCGGCACGTACGCCTCGGTCGGCGAGGGCCTCGCCTACGCCGAGCAGGCGGGTCTGCCGATGGAGGCGCTCGTCGAGGCGCTGTCCGGCGGTGCCGCCGACTCGTGGATCCTGCGCACGCGCGCTCCGAAGTACATCTCGCATGAGTACACGGCCGGCTTTCGCACGGTGCTGCACCGCAAGGATCTCGGCATTGCGATCTCCGAGGGAGAGACGGTCGGTCTCGATCTGCGCCTGACGCGTCTCATCGCGAAATGGCAGGACGCGCTGATTGCCGCCGGCTACGGCGACGAGGACTCGTCCGCGCTCGGCCGCATCGGTCGCGGCGACGTGACGCCGGACTAGTCGTCAGCGCCAGGCAGCTGGACCGGGCCCTTGTCACGCGGCTCGGCCTTGCGACGGATCGGGACACCGAATAGCTCGCCCTCGCGGATCGGCTCGCCACAGACGCGGCAGTCGACCTGCATGATCGACCGCATCGGGGCGTGGCAGGCGGGGCAGTCCTTGATCATCGCGGTGCCGCAGTCCGGGCAGGAGTCGAGGTCGTCGGGCGGCCCTTCGAGCTCCATGTAGCGCTTCGCGAACCCGCACTTCGGGCAGAGGATGATCGCGTCGCCGAGAATCCGTCGCTTGTCGTCCTTGTCCATGGCGGCAGCGTACGCGGGCCCCTGCACGGCCGCTCCGGTTGACCGGTTTTGCCCTGATCGCCGTTGCGCACTTGACTTCCGTGCCCACCCCGGCCAACGATGCGTCGAATGGGATGGCTCTTCGTGATCTTCGGCGGGATGCATGTGCTGCTCGGCCTCGGGCTGTTCGGCTTCATCACGTGGATGATGCTCGGGGAGAGCGAGGACGACGCCGAGGAGTCGGGCGGCGGCGGTGGCGGCGGCGGCGGCAGCCGCCTGCGGCCGCGGCCCTGGCGGCCCGGCCCCGGTCGTGCGCGCGGGCGCCGCGGCCCCGATCGCGTGGCGGATATCAGCCGCCAGCGAGGTCGCGACGCGCGAACTGCCAAGCAGCCACGCTGAGCGGCACCGCCGCGTAGAGCGCCAGCACCAGCCAGTCGCCCCACGCGACGCTCCCGTTCTGCAGGAGCGGCGCGGGATTGAACCAGGCGAACGGGGAGATCTTCGCGACCTGCTCGGTCGGGCCCCAGAGCGGCAGCAGGAAGTTCGCCGCGTAGAGCACGACGATCACGCCGACCGACCACGACAGCGCGCGGCCGCGCTCCGAGGAGAAGGCGCTGATCACGAAGCCGATGGCGCCCAGCGCGAGCAGCAGCAGGCCGCCCTGCACGCCCGCGAGCAGCATCGAGCCGATCTCGAGGTTGCCCATCGGCGACGTGAAGACGGTCGCCAGCAGGCAGCCCAGCGCGTACGACTCCGCGATCACGAGGCAGCCGACGACGAGCACGAGTAGGTGGGAGGCGAACCACGTGCGGCGCGGCAGGGCTCGCGACAGCGCCAGGGCCAGCGATCCCGCCTCGAGCTCGCCGGCGATCGCGCGGATGCCGAGACCGACGGAGAACAGGCCGCCGCCGAGCAGGAAGATCGGATGCTGGAACCCGATCGACGCCCACTGGGCGAGCGGGTCGAGCCCGACGAGGTCGAGCAGGCCGCCGAACTGCTCGGCCTGCGCCTCGAGCTGCTTCGTGAAGACCTCGCTGGTGGCGAAGACGGCGACGAGCAGGAAGCCCCAGATCGCGATCAGCAGCACCTCGAGCGGCAGGCGGATGCGCTGCTCGCGGACAAGGCGGAGAATCAGCGGGCCGTTCACGAGGCGGCCTCGTCGCGGTAGAAGTCCATGAAGACCTCGTCGAGCGAGACCTCCTTGATGCGCACGTCGCGCAGGTCGAGGGCGGCCAGCGCGCTCAGCAGTGGACGCACCTCGCCGTGGTGCGTAAGCGTCACGCGGCCGCCGTTGCGATCGACGAGCGTGCAGCCCGGCAGCTCCAGCGGCGCCTCGGCGTCGGCGAGCTCGAGGATGACGGTGCGCGCCTGCTGGTCGGACAGCTCGGCGATCGTGCCCTCGCCGACGATGCGGCCGTCGCGGATCATCGTGACGCGGTCGCAGAGCGCCGCGACCTCGGCCAGGACGTGGCTGGAGAAGAGGATCGAGCGGCCCGCGTCACGGCGGTCGCGCAGCAGCTCGACGAGGCCGGCCAGCACCAGCGG
>JBIIFR010000294.1:0-2777 GCA_044237215.1 Gaiellales bacterium | reverse complement strand
TCCGCGCCGAGACCCAGATGCCCGTCCAGATCGCCGAGTCGCCGCTGACCTGCGTCGCGATCGGCTCGGGACGCTCGCTGGACGAGTTCGACGTCCTCCAGCGCATGCATATGAACCGGACCAGCCGCGGCAAGCGCCGCCGCTAGAGGCGCTGGCTTGGCTGCGGCCGGGCCTGTGCGAGACTCAGACACCCATGCAGTACTCCGACGCACCGACTCCGATCGCGCCCGACCCGCGGCCACTCGCCGCGGGAATCGTGGGGGCCTCAGGCTACGCCGGTCAGGAACTGGTGCGCCTGCTCGGCGAGCATCCGACGCTGCGCCCCGCGGTCTTGCAGGCCCGCAGCGAGGGCTTCGACGACATCGACGCAGACCGGCTGGCCGCGTGCGACGTGGTGTTCGTGGCCCTGCCGCACGGCGAGTCACGCGCGCTCGGCGAGCGCCTGCTGGCCTTGGGCACGCAGGTCGTTGACCTGGGCTCCGACTTTCGCGTCGACGGCTGGACGTACGGCATGCCAGAGCTGCACCGCGAGGCCATCCGCGTTTCCCGGGCCGTCGCGAATCCTGGCTGCTACGCGACGGCGGCGATCCTCGGTGTCGCACCGCTTGCCGCCGCGGGGCTGATCGACGGCCCCGTCCACCTTGACGGCAAATCGGGCGTCACCGGCGCCGGACGCACGCCGTCCGAGAAGACACACCTGCCGGAGCTGTACAACGGCATCACGCCGTACTCCATCACCGGGCACCGCCACCTCGCTGAGATTGAGCAGGAACTCGGCGCGTTGGCGGGTGCGCCGCGGCCGGCGACGTTCGTGCCGCATCTGCTGCCGACGAGCCGCGGGCTGCTCGTGACGGCACACGTGCGCGTCGTCGGCTCCCTCGATCAGGCCGACCTCGACGATCTCTACCAGCAGCGCTACGACGACGAGCCCTTCGTGCGCCTCGGCGGCACGCCGGCACCACAGCGCCTGGCCGGCGCGAACGTCTGCTGGATTAACGCCTGGGTCGATGATCGCACCGGCACGGTGTTGGTCGCCGCTGCGCTTGACAACCTCGTCAAGGGCGCCGCCGGGCAGGCGATCCAGAACGCGAACATCATGCTGGGCATCGAGGAATCCGCCGGTCTGGCGGTACGCGGGCTGTGGCCGTAGGCGTCCTGCATCCGCGAGGCTTCGTCGCCGCGGGGGTTACCGGCGGCATCAAGGCGTCCGGGCGACCCGACGTGGCGATCATCGCCGCGGAGCGCGCCGTGCCGGCGGCCGCCGTCTTCACCCGCAGCGTCACCGCGGCAGCCCCGGTCGCCCTGTCACGGGCCCACATCGCCACGGGTACGGCCCGGGCCATCATCGTTCAGAGCGGCAACGCCAACGCGGCGACGGGGGCAGCGGGACGGCGCGATGCCGAGCGCATGGCGGCGCTCGTCGCGGCCGGGCTCGACTGCGCTGCGACGGAGGTGTTGGTCGCCTCCACGGGCGTCATCGGCGTACCACTGCCAATGGACCGGGTCGAGGACGGCATCGCGCAGGCACTCGCCGCGCTGTCAGTCGACGGAGGAGCCGACGCGGCGCTCGCGATCACCACGACGGATGCGGCGCCGAAGCTCGCCGAGCGCAGCGTCGTCACCTCGCTCGGCGAGATTCGCGTCGGTGGGATCGCCAAGGGTGCGGGCATGATCCGGCCGGACCTCGGCACGATGATCGCCGTGCTCACCACGGATGCCCCGTGGACCGCAGCCGACGCCGACGGCGCGCTGCGCGAAGCCGTCGACCGCACCTTCAACTGCATCACGGTGGACGGCTGCACCTCCACCTCCGACACCGTGGCGCTGCTCGCGAGCGGCGCGGTGGAGGGGACGCTGACCACGGTTGACCACCAGCTCGTAGTCGACGCCGTCCGCGCCGTCTGCGAAGACCTCGCGCTCCAGATCGTTCGCGATGGTGAGGGCGCGCATCGCATCGCCCGCTGGCAGGTGACCGGTGCCGAAGACGACGATGCTGCGCGCGCGATCGCCTACGCGGTGGGCGAAGCTCAGCTGGTGCGCTGCGCGCTCAACGGCGGCGACCCCAACTGGGGACGCATCATCGCCGCTCTTGGTGTCGCCGGTGAGCGGGTGGATCCGGACCGGGTGACGATCGCGATCGGCGGCCACCTGCTGTGTCAGGATGGCGCCGCCGTGCCGATCACGGACCAGGCGGCGGTCGACGCGGCTGCCGCCCAGCTGACGGTGGAGATCGCCATCGACCTCGGGCTCGGTGACGGCGAGGCCGTGATCTGGGCCTCTGACCTCTCTAAGCTCTACGTGGAGCTGAACGCGGAGTACACGACATGACCGGTGCCTTCGTCGCCAAACTGGGCGGCAACGCCCTCGCCCTGCTCCCCGACGCGATCGCCGCCGCCGACGGACGGCCGCTCGTGCTCGTGCACGGTGGTGGGGCGCAGATCACGGCGCTGATGGAACGGCGGGGCATCACCTCGCGCTGGGTGGACGGTCGGCGCTTCACGGACCTGCCGACGCTTGCCTGCGCCCGCGTGGCGCTGGCGGATGTCTCTGACGCACTCGTCGGCGAGCTGCGGGCGCTCGGTCGCGAGGCGCAGCCGTTCCGCACCGGCGAGCTCATCGAGTGTCGGCGACGCAGCGAACTCGGGCTCGTCGGTGAGCCAGTCACGATTGCGCGGGAGCCGCTGCAGGCGGCGTGGGGGGCAGATCGCGTGCCCCTGATCGCGCCGATTGGTCGTGATGGCACCTCGCCGCGTCTACTCAACGTCAACGCCGACGAC
>JBIIFR010000293.1:0-2783 GCA_044237215.1 Gaiellales bacterium | reverse complement strand
CCGACAAGGCCTCCGGTGGTATTCGCACCGGCGATCGTCGAATTGAGCACGTGCACGCGCAGGATCTGGCTGCCTATGGCACTGCCGGCCAGCGCACCGCTCCCAGGGGAGATCTCAGTCGCGGTAACCCGTGCCCCGCTGATCACGAGATCGCGCACCGTGCCCCCGTAAATGCCGCCGAACAGGCCGAGTCCGGCAGCGGCGGGCTCAACGGTCATGCCCGTGATGCGGTGGCCACCGCCGTCGTAGACGCCGTTGAACGCGCTACTGCTGGCGATCGGCGTCCACGGCGAGGCCGAGAGGTCGATGTTGGCGGTCTGCCGGAAGACGTACCACGACTCGTAGCAGAGGGAATCGGTCGCGAGCACCTCGAGCGCGGCACGATCGGAAACGAGGATGGGGCTTGCCTCCGTGCCCTCGGTGCCCTGCGCGAGCCGCAGCGGACAGCCGTTGGCCGCGGCGACGTCGGCGCGCACAGCCAGCCCGGCAACCACGCCGAGGGCGACGAGCAGGGCAAGGAGCAGGTGCGGGCGACAGATCATCGCCGCAGTGTACGCAGAACAAGGGTTCCGTGAACAGGCGACTCCGCTCGTGGCCATGAAACCGCACGGGCCCGTGGCGGATCCGTTTGGCACGCGCACGCCCCTGCCCCTACCGTGTACGCATGCCCAATCGCCCCCGCGACCTCGCCGGCTACGGCCGCACCCCGCCCCACGCCAACTGGCCCGGCGGCGCGCGCGTCGCCGTCAGCTTCGTCCTCAACTACGAGGAGGGCGCGGAGCGCACGCCGCTCAACGGCGATCCCGTCAGCGAGACGTTTCTGCACGAGATCATGGGCGAGGCGCGCGCCACGCGGGACTACAGCACCGAGTCGATCTACGAGTTCGGCTCGAAGGTCGGCGTGTGGCGCGTGCTCGATGCCTTCGACGAGGTCGCGATGCCGCTGACGATGTTCGCCTGCGGCCAGGCGACGGAGCTCAATCCGGCCCCGGTCACCGCCGCCGCGCGAGCCGGCCATGAGATCTGCAGCCACGGCTACCGCTGGTTCGACTACGCGGACATACCCGAGGACGTCGAGCGCGAGCACATCCAGCGCACCATCGCCGCGATCGAGACGGCCAGCGGCGAGCGACCGCTCGGCTGGTACACCGGCCGCTTCTCGCCGAACACGCGTCGACTCGTGGCCGAAGAGGGCGGCTTCCTCTACGACTCTGACGACTACTCCGACGAGCTGCCGTTCTGGACCCGCACCGCCGACCGCGACCACCTCGTGATCCCGTACACGCTCGACTGCAACGACGCGCGCTTCGCGACGCCGAGCGGTTTCCGTACCGCTGAGGACTTCGCCACGTACGTCATCGACGCGTTCGACGCGCTCCACCGCGAAGGCGCCACCACGCCGCGCATCCTCAACATTGGCCTCCATTGCCGCCTGATCGGCCGCCCCGGCCGCATCGACGGGCTGCGCCGCGCACTCGCGCACATCGCCCAGCACGAGGACGCCTGGGTGACCCGCCGCGTTGACATCGCGCGCCACTGGATCGCCGAGCACCCACCCGCGTGAGCGCCACGATCCGCGTCGGCACGTGCGCGTGGGTCGAGAAGGGCCTGATCGCCGACTGGTATCCGAGCACGGCGACGACGGCCGAGGCGCGACTGCGCTTCTACGCGGAGCACTACGACACGGTCGAGGTCGACTCGTCGTACTACGCGATCCCGGCCGAGCGCACGGTCTACAACTGGGGTCAGCGCACGCCACCCGGCTTCGTCTTCCACATCAAGGCCTTCGGGCTGATGACCGGGCACCGCGTGCGGCCCGAGCAGCTGCCGGCCGATCTACGGACGCTCGTCGACGAGGTCACGCCGCACGGCTACGTGGTGCCAAGCGACGCGCTGCGCGACCGCGTCTTCGCGCGCTTCCGCCGCGCCCTCGACCCGCTGCGCGCCGAGGGCAAGCTCGGCGGCGTGCTCTTCCAGCTGCCGCCGTCGGCGATCCCCGGCCGCCACGCGTGGGAGGTAATCGACCACGCCCGCGCCGCGCTGCCCGACGACGAGCTGCTGATCGAGTTCCGCCAGCGCGACTGGCTCGCCCCCGACCTCCAGGACGAGACGTTCTCGTCGCTGCGCGAGCGGAACCTCACGTACGTCGTCGTGGATGCGCCGCGAGTGGCGACGGCGAACATCGCTCAAACCGTCATCGCGACCACGTCGGACACCGCCTACGTGCGCTTCCACGGACGCAACGCCGCGACGTGGAACAGTCGAGGCGCCGGCGCAAGCGCGCGCTTCGACCACCTCTACGCCGACGCGGAACTGGCAGAGTGGGTGGAGCCCCTGCGCGGCCTCGCGCAGGCGACGAGCCGCGCCTACGCCATGTTCAACACCAACGCCGACACGCAGGGCCCTGACAACGCGGACCGCCTGCGCCAGCTGCTCCACGACCACCGCGTCCCCGTCGCGCCTGCGCCCGGCCCGGCGCAGGGCAACCTCTTCCCGCTCACATGAGGCGTCTGCTCCCCCTCCTCCTGCTGCTCGTGCTCGCCGGGTGCGGCGGCAGCGACCCGGGTCCTGTCACCACCATTGAGGCGCCGACGACCACGACCGCCGCGGCTGGCGCCAGCGCCGAGGTCTACCCCGCACGGGGGGCAGAGCGCGCCACCGTCGTGCTCCTGCACGGCTGGAATGACGTCAAGCCGACCAGCTACGAGCCGTGGATCGCACACCTCAACGAGCAGGGCGTGACGGTGCTCTACCCCAACTACCAGCGCGGCCTGCTCTCTACC
>JBIIFR010000292.1:0-2784 GCA_044237215.1 Gaiellales bacterium | reverse complement strand
CTCGGCGTGGTCGCCTCCATGCAGCCCGTCCACGCCGGCGAGGATCGCGCCGACGCCGAGGCCGCGTGGGGTGAGCGCTGCGCCGGCGCCTACGCCTGGCAGCCGCTGATCGATAGCGGGGCGACGCTCGTCTTCGGCACCGATGCCCCGATCTCGCCGCTCGACCCGATCGCCACGCTCGCCGCCGCCGTCCACGCGCCGCTGCGTGCCGAGCACGCCGTCGGCGTGGCCGATGCGCTGACGGCGATGACCGTGACCCCCGCTGCCATCACCGGCCGCGGCCGCCGCCTCGGCCGCCTCGCCCCCGGCTTCCAAGCTGACCTCGTCGTGCTCGATCGCGACCCCTTCGCCACGCCGGCCGACGAGCTCGGCACGATCACCGTGGTCGCCACGATGGTCAATGGTCGCTGGGTGCACGGTCGCCCACCCTGGTGAGACTCACGCCGGCCTACCGGGAGCTGCTCGCCCCGGAGCGCCGCTGGCTCCTCGCCGCCGCCGGCGGCGCCTCGTTCGTCGCCGCCTCTGACGTCCTGCTGATCGCAACGGCGCTGCCGAGTGCGGCCCGCGACCTCGGCGGCCTCGACCGCTACGCGCTCGTCGTCGGCTGCTACGCGGCCGCCCTCGCCGTGGGCCTGCCGATCAGTGGTGCCATTATCGATCGCTTCGGCGCCTGGCACTCGCTCGTCTTCGGCTGCTCCCTCTTCGCCGTTGCCGGACTCGCGGCCCCGTTCGCCCCCTCCATGGAGGTGATTGCCGCCCTCCGCCTGCTGCAGGGCTTTGCCGCTGGCTTTCTTCTGGCCGTGCCGCTATCCGTCGTCGTCCAGCGGATCCCGATGCACCTGCAACGGCCGGCCTACGCGCTCAGCAACTCGGTTTGGGCGTTGGCCGCGCTGGCCGGGCCCGTGCTGGGCGCCGTCCTCACCGACCTCCTGTCCTGGCGCGCGGCGTTCCTGGTGCCGGTCCTGCTGACCGGCGTCGTCGCCTACGCCGGCTACCGGGGGCTACGTGACCCGTCGGTCCGGCCGGCCGATCCTGGCGCGCGCATCCATCCGCTCGGGCCGCTGCTACTCGGTGCCACCGTCGCCGCACTGCTGCTTGAGCCCCGCGTCGCGGTCGTGCCCGCGGTCGGGTTCCTGCTCTCGGAGTGGCGCTCGCCCGAGCCCGTCTTCCCGCGCACGCGCTCCGGCCGAGCAATCGCGATCCTCTGCGCCTCGGCCGGCATCGCCTTCACCGGCGCGGACGGCTTCGTTCCGCTGGGGCTGCAGGTCGGCCTCGGCTGGCCAATCCTGGCCGCCGCCATCCCGCTGATCGGCACGACCGCCGCGTGGGCGATCGGCTCGTTCGCCAGCGCACGACTGCGCCTCGGCCGCCGCGGGCAGATGCTGCTGGCCGGCGCGATCGTGGCGGGCGGCATCGGCGTGATGGCGATTCCGCTGCTCGGCGGCTTCACGATCGCCATCGGCATCGTGATCGCCGCGTTCGGCATGGGCATCCAGAGTCCCGTGGCGCTGCTCGGAGCAGCGGCGGAGCGGCCGAGCGGCGAGGGACGCGCCACGGCCTCGGTTCCGCTGGCGCGGAGCATCGGCGGCGGCATCGGCATCGCCCTGGCCGGCGCGCTCGTCGTCGGCAGCGTCGGTCAGCGCGCGCTGACCGCAGCGGAGGACGTCCGCACCGGCGTACCCGCGATCACCGCCGCGGTGCACCATGCGAACCTCGTCCTCGCTCTGATCAGTCTCGCCTGCCTGCCCGCGGTGCTGCTGCTGCGACGAGACTGAGGCGGCTACGCCGCCTTCATCCCCTGAGCCGCAGCCATCGCCTGCAGCTTGCGCAGGCTCTGGTTCTCGATCTGACGGATGCGCTCGCGCGTCACGTTGAACGCGCGGCCGACCTCGTCCAGGGTGCGGGGGTCGTGCCCGTCGAGCCCGTAGCGCAGCTCGAGCACACGCCGCTCACGGTAGGAGAGCATGCCGAGGATGCCCTGCAGCGCCTCGCGCTGGAGGACGATCTCCGCCGCCTCGTCCGGGCGCGGTCCGACCGTGTCCTGGATGAAGTCGCCGAAGGTGGACTCGTCCTCCTCACCGACCGGCTTCTCGAGCGAGATCGGCGCCTGGGCGGCGCGGCGGATGTACTCGATGTCGGCGACGGAGACCTCGGCGGCCTCGGAAAGCTCCTCGATCGACGGATCACGGCCGAGCTCGGCCAGCAGGCGGCGTTCGATGCGCGCCACCTTGTTGAGCTTCTCGACCACGTGGACGGGCATACGGATCGTGCGGCCCTTGTCAGCCAGCGCGCGCGCCACCGCCTGGCGAATCCACCAGGTCGCGTAGGTCGAGAACTTGTAGCCCTTGCGGTAGTCGAACTTCTCCGAGGCGCGGACCAGTCCGATCGTGCCCTCCTGGATCAGATCGAGGAACGGCAGACCCTGGTTGCGGTAGTTCTTCGCGATCGACACCACGAGGCGCAGGTTGGCCTCGATCATGTGCTGCTTGGCGCGCTGATCACCCTTTTCGATGCGCTTGGCGAGCTCGATCTCCTGTCCGGCCGTCAGCAGCGGCACGCGGCCGATGTCCTTCAGGAAGAGCTGCAGCGTGTCGGTCGACACCTCGCGGGTCGAGAGGTCCAGCGCCGGGCGCTCGACCTCCACCTCGACCTCGTCGGCCTCCTCGACGATGCTCACGTCGGCGGCGTCGAGGGTCCGATAGACCTCCTCAACCTGCTGCTCCGAGAGGTCGAGCTCCTCGAGCGTGCTGCGCAGTGCGGCCTGCGAGACCGCACCCGCCTCCT